>NZ_JAXBVE010000011.1:0-143204 GCF_035181445.1 Photorhabdus africana | reverse complement strand
ACTGCGCAGGTCGCCCTGACGGACGCGCGCATAAACCTGCGGCACAGTGACCACCTCGGTAGTGCCATCCGGCAGGGTCACGGTTTGGTTAGTCAGCCAGATAATGTCCGAGGTTAGCAGCGCCATCTGCGCCGGACTCAGCGCGACACCCGGCGTCAATTGTTGCTGTTTGCCAAAGGCAACGCCGGCATCCATCAGCGCTTTAAATTGCGCTTCGTCGTTATTGTAGCCGGGCAGATAGCGCCGGCCGGTCAACTGGGTGATTTGGTCCCGCACCAAACGCTGTTCATAGAACCCGTCGCCTAATCGTTTGTGGACCAGCGCCGGGTCGTGAGTGAGTTGTTGCCGCATATAGTCCGAGCCCAGCCACTGCTTATACTGGGTGAATTTCGGGTCGGTCTCGACCAGATAGTGGCTGTCACTGCCCGGTTGCACGGTATACAGGCTGTTATTCGGCAAACGCGTATCGGGCGTCACCACGCGTATCACCGGGTCGACTGTTTGTCCTTTGACGATTTCCGGGGGCAAACTCAGTTCAAACGGCTGACCGGGAGGCAGCACCAGCGGCTGGTTGTTGATACCGTTCACCGGTGTGACCGCCGTGGGGGCAGAATGGATTTGACCGGTCTGTCGGTCTGTAATCGTGATATCGGTACCCTGTGGACGGGTATGCGCCTGCCAGGCCAGCGTTTTCAGGTCGAGGGTTTCTATCACTGGCGCGGGGCTATAACGACTGCGGCTTTTTCCTTGTGAGGTTTTGGTACCACGGAATCGGGGCTTCAGTCGTTTCTTTTTCGCATACCAGTGAGTCTGACTGCCGGTATCGGTGGTAATCCGTTCCCCCTGAGTAGCGATATTGTGCAGTTCGCCTATCACCCCGTCCAACGCCCCGCCGGCGATAATTTGGCTGTCGTGATTGGTGACCTGCGCACTGTTGAGCGTCATATTGCCGCCGGCCAGAATTTTACCGGGGTCACTCTGTTTGACCTGAGTTTCCCTGACAGTCCGGGTGTACTGATATTCGTAAAAATCATTACTGCCGCTGCCGTCCGGCATGATGGCATCGTGCACGCCGTATTTATTGTGGCGGGAAGTGTCCACCTGCGACCAGTCATAGCGGGTGGTCTGGCCGCTCAGTACGGCATCGTGATGCTGAGACTTTTCCGTTTCAACGACCTGAGTCACTAACCCGGCATTGGTGTTGTTAATCCGGTCAGCATTAATATTCAGGTTGTTCCCGGCTTCAATCGTCGCGGCGTGGTTATTGAGTTCACCGGCTTGACCGGTGGCCGTCAGGGTATTATCCAACCGGCCGCCGATGTGCAGGTCGCCCACGCTGTAAATCTGGGCATGGTCACTGTTGTTCAGTGTGCCGGTGCCAATATCCAGCCGGTCACGCGCCGCAATCACCGCGGCTTTGCCGTTCTGGGCGGTGTTATTCAACGTGCCCGTCTGGAGGGCGAGCTGGTCACCGTAAATGCGCCCGGTGCCGGTGTTGTTCAGAGTGTTGGCCGTGAGATGGGTTAAGCCGCCGTCAATCAGCCCGGTATTGTTCAGCGTATCGTGAACCTGGATTTGCGTTTGTTTGGCGCTGATTTCACCGGAGGCGTTATTGGTGAGATGGTGTGCGTCAAGATGCAGCGCCTGACCGGCTTTTATCTGGCGGTCATTGATAAGATTGCCGGTCGTTTTCAGGGTCAGATTGCCATTGGCCGCGGTGTTGCCGGTATGGTGAAAATCCTCAGTTAAGGTGACCGCCATATCGCCCTGTGATAACAGTTGGCCGTCCCCACTCAGGCCATGTGCGTTAATCGTGGCCTGTTCCCCGGCAATCAGCGTGCCTTGCCGGTTGTTAATCACCAGATTCGGTTGCTGAGCCTCGCTTTTGACCGTGAGCTGTTTACCTGCGGAGACCAGCCCTTGTTCATTCTCCAGAGTCTGGCTGATGTTCGCCTGCAAGTGGTTGGCCGCCCGTAAAGCGCCCTGACTGTTGTCCACCTGTTGGGCGTTTACCGTCAGGTTTTGCGCTTCCAGCCCGTTATCCGTGTGCGCCGTCTCGCGGTTAATCAGGCGAGCGGTGTTCAGGGTCAATTGCTGACCGCCACGGATAAGGCCACCGGTGTTATCGGTTTGGGTCTTAACATTCAACACGGTGTTGCCCACCGCCTGCACCTGCCCATGACGATTGTCGAGCTGGTGAGTATTCAGGGTGAAGGTGTCCGTGGATAACAATTTGCCATCCCGATTATCCAGCGCGGCGTGTCGGGTATCGATAACCACCTGTCCGCCTTGCAGATGACCGTGGCGATTGTCCAGTGGGCCGCTGGTGACGGTGGTTTTTCCTTCTCCAATAATCTGGCCCTGCTGGTTATCCAGTAACTGCCCGTCGGTATCCAGAGTCAGGGCGTCGGCGGATTGTAAAGTGCCCTCGCGGTTGGTCAGTTGTCGGCTGTGAATGTCCAGCCCGCCATTTCCGGCAATCTGGCCCTGAGTATTATTAAGCGCAGTGCTGGTCAGCACGGTTTTGCCGTCCGCCGCGATTATGCCGCCAATGTTATCAACAGCGCCGGTGTGCAAAGTTAAGTGTCCGCCGCTTAACAACCGGCCCGCTTTTTGGTTGGCATCACGGGTATTGGTGAGCTCGTGACCATGAGTATCAATAGACATCTCGCGGCCAGCCTGTAATAACCCCGCGGTGTTGTCCAGATGACCGCTGTTGACCGTCAGGGTGTCTTCGGCTATCACCTGTCCCGCGGTATTGGTGAAAGGATGGCCTGTGGTCTGGCTGTCAATGTTTTGCGCCAGCAACACCCCCTGCGTGTTATTCAGGGTCTGGCTGGTGGTGGTCAGTCGGGTTTTGGCTTCAAGATGACCGTGAGCGTTTTGAATAGTTTTGCCAACGGTGAGGGTGGCGCTGTCCCCGGTGGCAACAATGTTCCCCTGACCATTATTCAGTTGGGCAGCACTGAGCTGGAGCGCATTGCCCGCTTCCAGTCGGCCCGCCTGATTGTCCAGCGTGTCTTTAACTGCCAGTTTCAACGAACCTTGGTCGGCGGCCACGATGTTGCCGTGACGATTATCCACCGTCGTTGCTTCAAGGTTCAGGTTGCCGTTGCCCGCAATAGTGCCGCTTTGGTTATCCAGTCGCCGGGTGGTAAGGGACAGAGTGTCTTTGCCCTGTTGTTGCATCACACCGCCTTGATGGCTCAGGGTGTCGGCGTTGACGGTTATCTGCCCGGCCTGAGTTTCAGCGTGGTTGAGTTGCAGTTCACCGGCCTGTATCGTCAGGGCGCCATTGGTCAGCAGTTTGCCCTTATCACCCAGCCACCGTTGGGTATTGAGCGATAATTGCCCCTGACCGGCCAACTGCACCGTCCCCTGGTTGTTATCGGCCTGATGCGCGGTCAGATGCAGGTCCTCGCCCTGACTGGCAATAGTGCCCTGATGGTTATCGAGCTGGTCAGTAGTGAGCGTCAGCTTCCCCTGATTGAACACCATCCCTTCACGATTATTCAGGGTGCGGGTATGGAGCATCAGTTCACCGGTCCCGGTCTGGTTAATTTCTCCTTTCAGGTTAGAGATATCAGGCGTCGTCAGATGGATTGCCCGCGCCACTAACTGGCCGCCGTCGTTGTTAAACTGGCCCGGGGTTTTCGCGGTCAAACGGTCGGCATTGACGCTGGCACGAGCGGTATTGATGCCCGATTGACCGGCAGTCAGTTGAATCTGACCGGCTGCGGTCTGGCTGTCGCTCAGGTCAATCCGCTGACTGTGGATAGCCAGCGTATCGGCGGCCAGATTTTTGCCCTTAGCCTGAACGTGCTGCGCGGTCAGAGTCAATGAGCCGGGGCGGGTGGTGTTGCCGTTATCATCCAGCCCCGCAGCCCATACGCTGTCATGGCTGCTGTGTATCGTGTCGGCAGTGACGGTGGTATCGCCGCGGGCTTCCACCCGGCCCTGATTGCGCAGTGCTCCCTTGGTCTGTAAATTTACCGCCGATTGTGACAGCAATTTGCCCGTATTCGAGATACCCGAGGAAGCCGTTAATTGCAGGGCGTCACGGCCACTAATGGTGCCGCGGTTCTCTACCCAGCCCTCAGCGGTGATATGGACCTCCCCGGCAGACGCGCCGATATTACCGGCATTATGCACGCCCACCCCCGTTTCGGTGCCTATCAGCCTGATTTTATGGGCATACATGCCGCCCAGCGCCGCCACATCCAACGCAAACGCCGGGTGCTGTTCATCGTCAATCGATTTTTTCTCCCTCTGCTGATGCGTCGCATCCACAATATTGCGCCCGGTGGTCACTTTCAGGTCTTGCGCATGTAATTTGGCGTTAATCGCCACGGAACGGGCGATAATATCGGTGTAACTTTGCTGTGTGCTGTCCATGCCGCGCCCGTCAATCCGCACGTCCCCCTGATTGACATCAAACCCTTTCAGTCGGCCCCGTTCCATCAGGGCTTGCCCGGTGGTGAGCGTGGTGCGATGCGCATTAATAAAGCCGCAACCGTTACAGGTGATGCCCGAAGGATTGGCAATAATCACCTCGGCTTTATGCCCGGCCACTTCAATCCAGCCATTGAGATGACTGCGGTTATGGCTGTTGACTTCGTTGAGGATAATGCTGGCATCCCCTTTGGCTAACCACGGATTACCGGCCACCATGCCGCCCAATTGTGTCTGAGTGACCTGATGGCTGTTATTGAGGATAACCCCCTGTTTATCCACATCAAACTGGCGATAACGGTTGTGAGAAACCCCGTCGGCGCCCGGTGTTTGGATATTGACCTGCGGCGTGCCGTTGGCGCTGCGAATGATCGTCGGTTGCTGGCGCCCCGGCGCCTGTCCATCGGCCACAATCGCCGCCTGTGCGGTAAGCGAAATTCCGCCAAGAGCGCATAACAACCCAAACCGTAGCGCAGTCAGCCGGCAACAACGCTGCGGTGAAGCGGAGCGACGTGCGCGGCGTCCGGTTCGTCCCCGTCCGGCCCGCGCTATCTCGGCCACCACCATCCACATCTGGCGGGCCTGATTAAAGACAATACGATATAACTGCTTGTTCATGACGTTTGCTCCACACAACACTACCCACCGGCAGCTTTGTTATTTGAATTAATACTGCCAATACAGGTTGAATCCGGCCGTGACGGGGGAAGTTTGGAAACCGGCGGTTTCCGGTACAGACAGGTGAACCTCCGCGGGCGGCGGGGCTAATTGCGCTTCCAAGGCTTGCTGGCGGGCCTGTTGATGAATGAGTTGTTGATCTGCGATATCGGCGGCTTGACTGCCTGAGACTACGCTATAAAAAACCGTTAAGACTAAAATACTGCTTTTCATTGACTTTCTATTCCACAATGTCGAAACAGCATTAACCACGAATTTAACTTAGCGATCAATATTTGTGGTTGATTATCAACCGGGCAACTAAAATAGAGGGTTGGTTAAGATAGCAGCAAAAACAAGAGGTTATATGACAAAGCAAAAAACAGGCCAATGTGATTATTTTATGACAGAATTGTATAAAAAATAGATTAATATTAATCATTTAATAATCAACATTAATAATTTCAAATTAATTTTATTTTTTTGTTTTAATTATGTGATGTAAGTCACATTTATTATGTTTTATTTCAGAATGAAATCAATTGAAAAGTGAATATCGTCGTAAATTCGTGATGGGACATTACCTTTTCTGATTATATTAGAGGGTTGCTTTTAGCTCAATTGGCAGAACAGGCTATGTTATGAAACAATCCGGTATAAACAATATATGCCCGTCATCTTTCAAGTTGCCTCTTTGTTGGCTGCACTCGCTCACCCCGGTCACATAGTCATCTATGCTCCCGGGGATTTGCTCCCTTGCCGTCGCGATGCACCTTGAAATCCATAAGGTATATACCGGATTATCAGATCAAGGTTAAATGATTCAATACTCCTTAACTATATCAGTATTACACCTCCTCATCGCCACTGATCGCCAACACCCTATTCAAAATCTGAGCTAAAGCGGCTTTATTTTCATTATTTTCCAATAAACTAAAATGGTTACCCGGAATAGCAATCAACTTAAGTGAAGTATCGGGCATGACCCGTTCCCAACCTAACGACGGCTCTATATTTACGGGTTCCGGCTTTTCATCCGTCACAAAAGAAGCAGCAGGAGAAGGTTCTACTGCATAGAACTGATGCAACGTTATTACTAATGATGGCGGCTCATAATCCGCAACTATTTGCGTGTAACGTTCGATCTGCCGCCAATGCTTTGCGATCACATCAGCACGCAGATTTGCGGGATATAACGCCAATTCTTGTGCTGCTGTAATAAACTGCACCAAATTCAACTCATCAATTTGGCGGTACAACGCCGCAATCTCTTCTTTGCACGCCTCCCCTGACTGCCGGGCCAACTCAGTCAGGAAATGATGTTTGGATTGCATGGCCTCTTTTCCAAAATAATGCGGCGCAGGCGTATCAATCAACCCCAAGAAATTGACTCGCTCACCAGCACTCAAAAGCCGTTGGACGATGGCATAAGCCAATATCCCGCCGGAAGAGTAGCCACTTATCCGATACGGGCCTACCGGTTGTACCACTTTCATCAAGGTGATCATTCTGGCTGCCTGCTCTTCCATCGTTAACATTGGTTCTTCATTGATGGATGGCCAAGGCAGCGCATAAATCGGATAGCCCGACGGGATATGTTGAGCCAGCCCGAAGACATAAGAATAATCACCCATGCCACTAGGAACAAAGAACAGTGGCAATCCTGTTCCGCCAAGTCGCACCGATATAGCGCTGCTTCGCGGCTGAGACAATAAATCCGAGGTGATTTTAGAGGCCAATTCGGACAGCACCGGGAATTGGAACAAAACATTCAATGTAAAAATCAAACCCCGACCGGCGGCAAGATTCATCATTCGCATGGCAAGCAGTGAGTGGCCGCCCAACGCGAAGAAATTGTCATACCGGCTAACCTGCTCAATCCCTAGCAATTCACACCAAATCGCGGCTAATACGATTTCCGTTTCGCCTTGTGGCGCTTCATAAGCCTGACGAGCAAACGCTTCATTGTCCGGCTCCGGTAACGCACGGCGATCCAACTTACCGTTCGGTGTCAATGGAAAGGCATCCAAACGCACAAAGGCTGACGGCACCATATAGTCAGGTAAAATGGCACTCAGGTGGGTACGCAGGCTATTCGCCAACCTCTCATCCGCTTGCGCCACCACATAAGCCACCAAGCGTTTGTCCTGCCCTTCACCCAACGCCAGCACCACAGATTGACTTACCGCAGGATGTTCCACCAACCGGGCCTCAATTTCACCCGGCTCAACCCGGAAACCCCGAATTTTCACCTGATGATCATTACGTCCCAAGAATTCCAGATTGCCATCCGGCAAGTAGCGAACCAAATCCCCGGTTCGATACATCCGTGCATTTGGATTATCGCTAAACGGATCAGTCAGGAAGTATTCCGCAGTCAGTTCAGCACGATTGAAATAACCCCGTGCGACACCAACGCCCCCAATATACAATTCCCCCTCGACGCCTAACGGTACTGGCTGCCCCTGAACGTCGAGCAGGTAAACGCATGTATTCGGTAGCGGACGGCCTATGATATTGGCCTGCCCCATCCCCTCGTTTAGGCAGGATGTCGTCGTGGTAATCGTGGCTTCTGTAGGACCGTAGCAATTCGCCAGAACAGGGTATTCACCGTGAGTCGCTAGCCAACGTTGTAACTCATGATCAGGTATCGCTTCCCCACCAATGCAAATAATCCTTAAGCCCTGATAGATATCGCCTTTATTAACATTTGATATTATCCGCCAGAATTGGGCCGGTATCGCAATGTAGGTAATTTTATAAGACTCGCACAGACGCCAAAACGCCTGCGCACTCAAGAGCCACTGATTTGTCCTTAAGACTAATTGTGCCCCCTGTGTTATTGCGCAAAATATTTCTGATGCACAAACGTCAAAAGAAGGGTTGCAAAATTGCAATAGACGGTCAGATACGTTAAGCGACCACTTTATGTTCAGCGAAGTAATTTGACTGACCAGTTGCCTATGTTCAACCATCACGCCCTTCGGTGTGCCGGTCGAGCCGGAGGTGTAAATCACATACGCCAGATGCCGTGAGGTTAATTCAGGTATCTGTGGATTGCTATCTGGCTGATTAGGTAATGTATTCGGATCAAATACTGTCAGCCCGGTAAGTACATTCCCGCCCAACACTGTACGCCCGACAGCATCAGCCAATAAAATAACCGGTGAAACATCAGTCAAAATATGTGATAGACGTTCACCCGGATAATCTGGATCTAACGGCACATAAGCCGCGCCAGCTTTCAGCACCGCCAACAATCCCACCACCATCGCCGGTGAACGCGCCACGCAAATCGCCACCCGCTGGTCCGGTTCTACACCTAGCGCAATGAGCTGATGGGCCAGCCGGTTAGCGCGAGCATTTAATTCGACATAACTGAAAGTTTGCTCCTCATACACTAACGCTGTAGCGTCAGGGGTTTGCTCCACCTGTTGTTCAAACAATTGATGAATACATAACGACGGTTCAAGATACGCCGTTTCCGTCGCATTCCACGTTTTCAGCATCAACGTACTTTCAATTTCAGGTAGGATGTTCAATGTCCGTACCGGCGTTTCCGGGGCCTGTTCCAATGCCTCTACCAAGCTCTCCAATGCCTGTTGCATATAGCCACATACCCGTTCCGGCTCAAACGGTTGGATAACTTGAGCAGTTAGCCCTAGTGCGTCACTAAAATCCTCCACCGACAAGGCAAACGGATAGTTGGTAAACTCCTGCGCACCAAGGAATTCAATGCCGTCCATCGTTTCATCCAAAGGATCTGGCTGATCATTATGTCGGTAGTTCAACAGGGCACTAAACAGTGGAATGCCATCCTGCACACCACTACAACGTTGGGCCAGCGCCAGTGAGGCATGCTCATGTTCCAACAATCCCGCTAACTGACGATGTACTGCCTGTACACTCTCTCGCACCGGCGTATCATCCATATCCAGCCGCAACGGCAAGGTATTGATAAACAGCCCCATGCCGCTGTCAACCCCTTTCCCTACCGCCATGCGCCCAAATATTACGGTACCGAACACCACCTGTTCCTGTCCGCTGGTACGCGACAACACCTGCGCCCAAGCCAGATGACATAAAGCCGCCAAACTGACCCCCAAACGCCGGGCTTGACTGCGTAGACGGTCATTCAGCTCAGGTGCCAACATTCGCTGCGATTCCGTCACTTGGGAACCATCACGATGCACCTCCGTCAATCCGAACGGCAATGTGGGTTCATCCACCTCCGCCAGCATTTCGGTAAAGAAGCGGATATGTGCATCCTGACTCACCCCCAGCCGGGCCTGCGCGACCAAATTGCGGAAAGGTGTCGGTGTTGGCAGGCTCTCCTCCTGTCCGTCTAGATAAGCCTGTACTTCACGATTCATCACGTCCAGCGTGGTATGGTCGCCAATCAGATGATGCAGCAATTGCAGTACAATCCAACGGCCATCAGTCTCCTGTGCCACTATAAAGCGCAATAACGGTGCTTCTCCCAAGTCTAGACGATGGTGACGGGGATCAAAACGCTCAGCCAATTGTCCGCTAACCGGTCCATCGGCTGGGTTCAGTGTCAATTCAGTCACCGACAAGGATGCCTGACGCCAAACTACTTGGGCGGGCACTGACAGCCCTTGCCAGATAAAAGCAGTACGCAGGATATCGTGTCTATTTACCACCTGTTGCACCGCCGCCAGATAACGGTCCAGCAGAGTCCGCTCAGTAAAGACCATCTGACCGGTTAATAAATAGGGGTCCCCTTTGTTTGCCAGTAGGTGGTGGAACAAAATACCGTCCTGCAATGGCGACAAGGCATAGATATCCTGAATATTCGCTATCCCGCCCGGTACCTGTCCGACGATGCGGTCAATCTCTGACTGGGTTAGATCAATCAGCGGCAACATTTCCGGTGTCAACGCCGTGGTGACCGGGGTGATGACGTTAGTCGGCACGATGACGGCCTGATGCTGTCCCAATGTTTGGGCCAGATCTGACAGCACCGGCGACTGGAACAGATCACGCGCCGCCAATGTCAACCCCAAATGACGCAAGCGTTCAATCATGCGTACCGCGAGCAGTGAATGGCCGCCCAACGCAAAGAAACTGTCATATCGACTAACCTGTTCAATCCCCAGTAATTCACGCCAAATCGCCGCTAGCGTCATTTCTGTTTCGCCTTGTGGCGCTACGAAAACCTGACGGGCAACCGCTTCACTGTCTGGAGCCGGTAGCGCCCGACGATCCAGCTTACCGTTCGGCGTCAACGGAAACGCATCCAGACGCACAAAGGCTGACGGCACCATATAATCAGGCAGAATTTTACTCAGGTGAGTACGCAAGCTATTCACCAGCCCGTCATCCGCGAGTGCCACCACATAAGCCACCAGCCGTTTGTCGGACCCATCACCTAACGCCACCACAGCCGCTTCACGCACCGCCGAGTGCTCTACCAGACGCGCCTCAATTTCCCCCGGTTCAATCCGAAAGCCTCGAATTTTAACCTGCTGGTCATTACGGCCCATGAACTCCAGATTACCGTCCGGCAAATAGCGAGCCAAATCCCCGGTTCGGTACATGCGCGCATCCGGGTCATCACTGAATGGATCGACAAGGAAACGTTCGGCGGTTAACTCAGGGCGATTAAGATAACCTTGGGCGACCCCATCACCACCGACATAAATCTCACCGATCACCCCCGGAGGTACCGGCTGACCATAAACATCCAGCAGATAAACACGCGTATTCGCTATCGGCCGACCAATAGGTATCCGGCTCGCTCCTTGCGGTAACACCTCGATAGGATACATGGTGGTAAAGGTGGTCCCTTCACTCGGACCATAGGCTTGCAAAAGTTGTTGTGGCGGACGATTATCCAGAACTTGAGCAATCACCTTTAAATCGGGTATATCTCCCCCGAAAATCAGAATCTTAATTTGCGGAAGAATGGGAGATAACTCTGCTGCCAGCCGGTTAAACAACCCGATCGTCAGCCACAGCACTGTGATGCGGTGCTCCTGTAAAGTCAGCACTAACTCCTGCGGTGTCAATAAGGTGGCGCGGTCGATAACCACTAAAGCACCACCATTGAGCAACGGTGCCCAAACTTCAAACGTGCTGGCATCGAAAGCCGGATTAGCGGTAAAGGCAACTCGATCCTCCGGTCCGATGTTGGCATAGCCATTATTGATGACCAGCCGGACCATCGCACGATGTTGTACCAAAACCCCTTTGGGTGTGCCGGTAGAGCCGGAGGTGTACATGATATACGCTAATTCGGCGCTGGAACGCGGCAAATTAGGGTTGACATGATCTTGCTCGCTGTTCGCACTTTTCTTATCCGAGAGACGCAACAGCGGAATCGTCAAGTTAGCCGGAATATCAGCCCGTGTATCAGTGAGCAGCAACCGAGCGGAACAATCACTTATCAGCCAATGTTTCCGCTCATCCGGCATACTGGGATCAACCGGCACGTAAACAGCGCCAGCTTTGAGAATAGCCAATTGGGCCACCACCAGTTCTATCGATCGTTCTAACAGGAGCGCAACATGGTCACCCGGACGAATCCCCTGTTCGATTAGCTGATAAGCCAACCGGTTAGCACACGTATTCAGTTCCATATAACTTAGGGTTTTATCGCCCGCTATCAACGCCGTCGCCTCTGGGGTTCTCTCCACTTGCTGCTCAAACAATTGATGAATACATAACGCATCAGGATAGACGGTTTCCGTGGCGTTCCAGGTTTCCAGTAACAGCGTGCGTTCCGTTTCGGGTAGGATATTCAAGGCCCGTATCGGTGTCTCCGGCGTTTGCTCCAAAGCCTCTACCAGACTCTCCAGCGCCTGTTGCATATAAGCGCATAGGCTTTCCGGATCAAACGGTTGCACGACCTGAGCCGTCAGCCCCAAAGATTCACCAAAATCCTCCACCGACAGCACAAATGGGTAGTTGGTTCGCTCCTGTGCGTCAAGAAATTCAATACCACTGATCAGTTCATCTGACGTTGTGGACAAAGCATTGTGCCGATAGTTCAACAGCGCACTAAAGAGTGGCGTACCGCTGGCAACCCTACTGCAACGCTGAGCCAGTGCCAATGAAGCATGCTCATGCGCCAATAATCCGGCGAGTCGGGTATGGGCGGCCTGCACACTGTCCCGTACCGGGGTCTCATCGATATCCAGCCGCAACGGCAAGGTATTGATAAACAACCCCATGCCATTGTCAACACCCTCCCCCGCCTGCATACGCCCAAACAGCACCGTCCCAAACACGACACTCTGCTGGCCACTGGTACAAGACAACACCTGTGCCCAAGCCAGATGACACAGCGCCGCCAGACTGACACCCAAACATCGGGCCTGACTACGCAAACGGTCATTCAGCGTGCTCGTCAGCATCCGGTGGAATTCCGTCACCTGCGAACCGTCACGATGTACCTCCGTCAATCCAAACGGCAACGTGGGTTCATCCACCGCCGCCAGCATCTCGGTAAAGAAGCGGGTATGCTCTTCCTGACTGACCCCCAACCGGGCCTGCGCCACCAAATTGCGGAAAGGAACCGGCACTGGCAAACTCTCCTCCTCACCCATCAGATACGCCTGAACTTCGCGGTGCATCACTTCCATCGTTTCATGGTCACCGATCAAGTGATGATGCAACTCCAGTAACAACCAACGACCATCCGTTTCCTGCGCGATAATAAAACGCAGTAACGGGGCTTGACTCAGGTCAAGACGATAGTGAGCGGGATCAAAACGCCGGGTTAACTGGTCACTGACCGGACCGTCAGCCGGGTTCAGCGTCAGTTCCGTCACTGACAATGGGGCCTGACGCCAGACCACCTGCGTCGGCACTGACAATTCTTGCCAAATAAAGGCGGTACGCAGAATATCGTGCCGATCAATTATCCGTTGAATCGCCGTCAAATAACGATCCAACAGCGCCCGGTCAGCAAAAACCATCTGGCTGATTAACAGATAGGTATCACCTTCATTCTCCAGCAGATGGTGAAACAAAATGCCATCCTGCAACGGCGACAGCGCATAGATATCCTGAATATTCGCCATCCCGCCCGGGACTTGCCCGACAATGCGGTCAATGTCAGGCTGAGTCAAATCGATCAGCGGCAACATCGCCGGTGTCAGTACCGTCGTATCCGGTGTAATACAGTTGTCAGGCACCTGGATTTCATCATGCTGAACCAGAGACTGCGCCAGAACACAGAGTGTTGGGTGTTGAAATAGCGTTTGTACCGATATCCCCAAACCGACACGCCGCAATCGTTCAATCAGGCGCACGGCGAGCAGTGAATGGCCGCCCAACGCAAAGAAGCTGTCATGTCGACTAATCTGCTCAACGCCCAGTAATTCACACCAGACAGCCGCTAGCATCGTTTCTATCTTGCCTTGCGGGGCTTCATAAACTTGACGAGCAAACGCTGCCTCCCCCGGTGCCGGTAATGCTCGGCGATCTAGCTTGCCATTCGGCGTCTGCGGGAAGCTATCCAGACGTACAAAGGCCACCGGTATCATATAATCAGGTAAAACTGTACTCAGGTATTCACGCAAACGGGCAGCCAAACTCTCATTCGCTTCCGCCGCCACATAGGCGACCAGCCGTTTGTCCTGCCCGTCATCCAGCGCCAGTACCGCCGCCTCTTGTACCGCCGGATGTTCCACCAGCCGGGTTTCAATTTCCCCTAGCTCAACCCGGAAGCCGCGAATTTTAACCTGTTGGTCGTTACGCCCCAAGAATTCCAGTTCACCGTCCGGCAGATAACGCGCTAAATCTCCGGTGCGATACATCCGGGCATCAGGCACCGGATTAAAGCAGTCCGGTATAAAACGTTCCTCGCTCAATGCCAGCCGGTTCAGATAACCCCGAGCCACCCCCACGCCACCAATATACATTTCTCCAACGCAACCCAATGGCACGGGTTGCCTGTTTTTATCCAGTAAGTAGACGCGAGTATTCCTAATCGGCCGACCGATAGAACGATCATCTGCCGGGGATAATATTTCTTTACAGGTCGCCGTCACGGTATTTTCCGTCGGGCCATAAGCGTTCAATAGCCGGAGTTGGCAGGTTTCCTGCGTAAACCAGTCCTGAATGGCGTTCTTTTTGACCGCCTCACTGCCAATGATGATCAGCCTGAGACCATCCGGCAGCGGCAACCCATTATCTCTGGCCGCCAGTTCAGACCAGAACAAAGTCGGCAGAAACATAACCGTGATACGGTTTTGCCGGGCTAAGGCAACAAATTCCGCCATTGAAGCCAACCAGCTATCATCGCGAATAACTAACGTGGCTCCGTTGCATAATGACGAGAAGCACTCTTCCACTGAAACATCAAACGCAAAAGCGGCAAATTGCAACACCCGGTCTTGCTCGGTGACGGCATAGCGTTCATTAACACCCAGATAACGTTGATAGACCGCCTGATGTTCTACCATCACCCCTTTCGGCTGCCCGGTTGAACCGGAAGTATAAATGATGTAAGCCAAGTGCCGTGGCGTCAACGCCGGGACCTGCGGGTTACTATCCGGCAGGTCAGGCTGGATATTCGGGTCGAATACCGTCAACCCGGCCAGCGCCTCGTCGCCCAGTGCGGCCTGTCCGATCACATCAGCCAATACCACTGATGGGGCAGTATCATTCAGGATATACGTCAGACGCTCCCCCGGGTAAGTTGGGTCCAGCGGCACATAGGCCCCACCGGCTTTCAGTACCGCCAACAATGCCACCACCATAGTCGGGGAGCGAGCCACGCAAATGGCGACCGGCTGATCCGGTGTTACGCCAAACGCAATCAGTTGATGAGCAAGGCGGTTGGCGCAGGCATTTAATTCAGCATAACTCAGCGTCTGCTCTTGATACACCAGTGCCGTAGCCAGCGGGGTTTTCTCTACTTGTTGTTCAAACAATTGATGAATACATAACGCCTCAGGATACGGGCTCTCCGTGGCATTCCATGTTTCCAGTAACAATGTGCGTTCCGTTTCAGGCAAGATATTCAATGTTCGTACCGGTGCCTCTGGAGCCTGCTCAAGGGCCTCTACCAAACTCTCCAGCGCCTGCTGCATATAACGGCACAAGCTTTCCGGATCAAACGGTTGCACCACATGAGCGATCAGCCCCAACGTGGCGCCATCGTCCTCCACCGACATGCCAAAGGGATAGTTAGTGCTCTCCTGTTCGCCCAGAAATTCAATCCCGTCTATCGTTTCATCCAAAGGATCAAGCTGATCATTATGTCGATAGTTCATTAAAGCACTAAAAAGTGGCGTACCGCTGGCAACGCCACTGCATCGCTGAGCCAACGCCAGTGAAGCATGCTCATGTTCCAACAATCCCGCCAGCCGGGTATGTACGGCCTGTACACTATCACGTACCGGCGTATCATCCATATCCAGCCGTAACGGCAGGGTATTGATAAACAGCCCCATACCATTGTCAGCCCCTTCTCCCGCCGCCATGCGCCCAAATAGTACAGTGCCAAACACCACTTTCTCCTGACCACTGGTACACGACAGTACCTGCGCCCAAGCCAGATGACACAATGCCGCCAGACTGACTCCCAAACGCCGGGCCTGACTACGCAGACGGTCATTCAAGCTGGCTGTCAGCAGCCGATGAGATGCTATCTCCTGAGAACCATCACGATGCACATCTGCCAGCCCGAACGGCAGCGTGGGCTCATCCACCTCCGCCAACATGTCAGTAAAGAAGCGGATATGCGCTTCCTGACTCACTCCTAGCCGGGCTTGAGCCACCAAATTGCGGAAAGGAGCCGGGTCAGGCAGGCTATTCCCTTGCCCGGCAAGGTACGCCTGCACTTCACGGTTCATCACTTTCATTGTGGTATGGTCACCAATCAGGTGATGTTGTAATTCAAGTAAGAACCAGCGACCATCAGTCTCCTGCGCCACCACAAAACGTAACAGCGGTGCCTGACCCAAATCGAGACGATAATGGCGAGGATCAAAACGTCGAGCCAGTTGATCGCTAACCAGCCCATCAACCGGGTCCAGCGTCAATTCAGTCACTAATAAGGACGTTTGACGCCAGACTACCTGCGCCGGTACTGACAACCCTTGCCAGATAAAGGCAGTGCGCAGAATATCGTGGCGATCAATCACCTGTTGCACTGCCGCCAAATAACGATCTAGCAGAGACCGGTCAGCAAAAGCCATTTGACTGACCACCAGATACGGATCACCTTCGTTTGCCAATAAGTGGTGGAACAAAATACCGTCCTGCAACGGTGACAGGGCATAGATATCCTGAATATTAGTCATCCCACCCGGCACCTGCCCGACGATACGGTCAACCTCAGCCTGAGTCAGATCAATCAGCGGCAACATTTGCGGGGTGATTTTCGTCGTTGCTGACGTAATCACATTCGGGGGCACCACCATAATCGGGTGCTGACCCAATGTTTGCGCCAATTCAAACAACACTGGCGACTGGAACAGGTCCCGCACCGCCAGCGTTAAACCTAAGTGACGCAGGTGTTCAACCATCCGCACAGCCAGCAACGAGTGGCCGCCCAACGCAAAAAAGCTGTCATACCGACTGACCTGTTCAATCCCCAGTAATTCACGCCAAATCGTCGCCAGCGCAATTTCCATCTCGCCTTGTGGCGCAACATAAACCTGACGGGCAAACGCCTCTTCGTCCGGTGCCGGTAACGCCCGGCGATCCAGCTTACCGTTCGGGGTTAACGGGAAAGCCTCCAGACGCACAAAAGCTGACGGCACCATATAATCCGGTAAAATGGCACTCAGGTGATCACGCAGAGTCATCGCCAGCCCCTCATGGGCTTCCGCCGCCACATAGGCCACCAGCCGTTTATCCGGCCCATCACCCAGCGCCAACACCGCCGCCTCACGCACCGCCGGATGCTCCACCAGACGCGTCTCAATTTCCCCCGGTTCAATCCGAAAGCCGCGAATTTTAACCTGTTGGTCATTACGACCCAGAAATTCCAGATTACCGTCCGGCAGATAGCGGGCTAAATCCCCGGTCCGGTACATACGCGCATCCGGTTGATCACTAAATGGATCTATCAGGAAACGTTCCGCAGTCTGGTCAGGGCGATTGAGATAACCACAGGCCACCCCGTCTCCGCCCACATAAATCTCTCCGGTCACCCCCAACGGTACTGGCTGGCCGTAAGCATTCAACAGATAAATACGTGTATTGGCTATCGGTCGGCCAATGGGGATCCGCGTCACTCCCTGCGTTAATGCCACGATAGGATACATGGTGGTAAACGTGGTTCCCTCACTGGGGCCATAAGCCTGCAAGAGTTGTTGGGGCGGGCGATTATTTAGAACCTGAGCAATCACCTGTAAATCGGGGATATCTCCCCCGAAAATCAGGATCTTTATCTGCGGCAGAACCGGAGATAACTCTGGTGCCAGTCGGTTAAATAACCCGATAGTTAGCCACAGCACTGTGATGTGGTGAGCCTGTAAAACCGGTACTAACTCCTGTGGTGTTAATAACGTAGCGCGGTCAATAACCACTAACGCCCCGCCGCTGAGCAACGGTGCCCAGACTTCAAATGTACTGGCATCGAAAGCCGGATTAGCCGTAAAGGCAACCCGGTCATCCGGTCCGATTTCAGCATAGTCATTATTGATGACCAGCCGGACCACCGCACGATGCGGCACCAAGACCCCTTTGGGTGTACCGGTAGAACCGGAGGTGTACATGATGTACGCTAACTCAGCGCTGGAACACGGCAAATCAGGGTTGAGGCACTCTTCCTCTCTTCCGTCCGTATCTGATTGATCCGAGAGACGCAACAGCGGAACAGTCAGGTTAGCCAGAATATCAGCCTGTGTATCGGTGAGCAGCAACCGGGCGGAACAATCACTTATCAGCCAATTTTTCCGCTCATCCGGCATACTGGGATCAACCGGTACGTAAACGGCGCCGACTTTGAGAATGGCCAACTGGGCCACCACCAGTTCTATCGAGCGCTCTAACAGGAGCGCAATATGATCACCGGAACAAACTCCTTGTTCGATTAACTGGTGAGCCAGCCGGTTAGCACGGGTATTCAATTCCGTATAGCTTAGCGTTTTATCGCCTGCTATCAGTGCCGTCGCCGCTGGGGTTTTCTCCACCTGCTGTTCAAACAACTGATGGACGCATAACTGATCAGGATAGACAGTTTCCGTGGCGTTCCACGTTTCTAGCAACAAGGTACGCTCCGCTTCCGGCAGGATGTCCAATACCCGAACGGGCATTTCTGGGGCTTGCTCCAGCGCTTCCACCAGACTCCTCAGTGCCTGTTGCATATAACCACAGAGGTTTTCAGGATCAAACGGTTGCACGACCTGAGCCGTCAGCCCCAAAGATTCACCAAAATCCTCCACTGACAACACAAACGGATAGTTAGTTCGCTCCTGTTCGCCTAAGAATTCAATCCCGGCCATCGTTTCATCCAAAGGACCCGGCGGCTCATTATGGCGATAGTTCAACAAGGCACTAAAGAGTGGCGTACCGCTGTCAACCCCACTGCATCGTTGAGCCAACGCCAACGGAGCATGCTCATGCTCCAACAACTCAGCCAGTCGCAGATGCACCTCCCGCACACTGTCCCGTACCGGGGTCTCATCGATATCCAGCCGCAGCGGCAAGGTATTGATAAACAGCCCCATCCCTTCCCCCACGGCCATGCGCCCAAACAGGACAGTACCAAACACCACTTTCTCCTGCCCGCTGGTGCGCGATAATACCTGCGCCCAAGCCAGATGACACAGCGCCGCCAGACTGACGCCCAAACGCCGGGCCTGACTACGCAGACGGTTATTTAGCTCAGGCGCTAACATCTGGTGGGATTCGGTCTTCTGAGATCCATCACGATGCACACCCGTCAGCCCGAACGGCAACGTGGGTTCATCCACTGCCGCCAACATATCGGTGAAGAAACGGGTATGCGCTGCCTGACTCACCCCTAACCGGGCCTCAGCCACCAGATGACGGAACGGCACTGGCGCAGGCAGGCGATCCCCTTGCCCGGCAAAATAGGCCTGCACTTCACGGTGCATCACTTCCATCGTTTCATGGTCGCCAATCAAGTGATGCTGCAATTCCAGTAAGAACCAGCGGCCATCGGTTTCCTGAGCGATAACAAAATGCAGTAACGGTGCCTGACTCAAGTCAAGACGATATTGAACGGGATCAAAGCGCCGGGTTAGCTGCTCAATGACTGGACCATCCGCCGGATCTAATGTCAGTTCTGTCACAGGCAACCGTGCCCGACGCCAGACCACCTGCGCCGGAACGGATAATCCTTGCCAAATAAACGCCGTCCGCAAAATGTCATGGCGATCAACCGCCTGTTGTACCGCCGCCAGATAACGATCCAGTAAAGAGCGGTCAGCAAAAGCCACCGGATAGAGCACCAGATAGGGATCACCCGCCTGTTCTAGCAGATGGTGGAACAAGATACCGTCCTGCAACGGCGACAACGCATAGATATCCTGAATATTGGTTATCCCGCCCGGCACTTGCTCGACGATGTGGTCAATGTCAGTCTGAGTTAAATCAATCAGCGGCAACATCTCCGGCGTCAGCGCCGTGGTTGTCGGCGTGATGACGTTAGGCGGGACTATCACAGCCTGATGCTGTCCCAACGTTTGCGCCAATGCTGACAGCACCGGAGACTGAAACAGATCACGTGCCGTCAGTGTCAAACCCAGATGGCGCAGGCGTTCAATCATCTGCACGCCGAGTAGGGAATGACCGCCCAACGCAAAGAAACTGTCATGTCGGCTGATTTGTTCAATACCCAATAACTCACGCCAGATAGCCGCCAGAGTGATCTCTGCCTTCCCTTGTGGCGCTTCATAAATCTGACGGGCAAAATCATCTTCCCCGGGCGCGGGCAACGCCCGACGATCTAACTTGCCACTCGGCGTCTGTGGGAAGGTATCCAGACGTACAAAGGCCGCGGGCACCATATAGTCAGGTAAAATGGCACTCAGGTATTCACGCAAATCAGCAGCCAATCGCTCATTCGCTTTCGCCTCCACATAAGCCACCAGCCGTTTGCCCTGATCGCTATCCAGTGCCAGCACCGCCGCCTCTTGCACCGCCGGGTGTTCCGTCAATCGGGTTTCAATTTCCCCCAGTTCAATCCGAAAACCGCGAATTTTAACCTGCTCATCATTACGGCCCAGAAATTCCAGGTCACCGTCCGGCAGGTAGCGGGCCAAATCCCCAGAACGATACATCCGTTCACCGGATACCGGGCTAAAAGTATCCAGCATAAAACGTTCCACACTCAACGCGGGCCGGTTGAGATAACCTCGTGCCACCCCCACGCCACCAATATACATCTCGCCCACGCAACCGGCGGGAACCAGTTCGCCATATTTGTCCAACAGGTAGATACGGGCATTTTTAGCCGGTCTGCCGATAGAACGGGCATCCTCTGGGGACAACACATCCTTATAGGTCACCGTCACGGTGTTTTCCGTCGGGCCATAACCATTCAATAACCGGGGACGGTGACCCGCCTGTCTAAACCAGTCCTGAATGGCACTCTTTTTCACCGCCTCACCCCCAATGATGATGAGCCGGAGACAATCCGGCAGCGGTAATCCATTATCTCTAGCCGCCAGCTCAGACCAGAATAAAGTCGGCAGTGACATCACCGTAATACGATATTGTCGGGTTAAGGCAACAAATTCTGGTATCGAAGCCAGCCAGCTATCATCCCGGATAACCAGTGTGGCGCCGTTGCATAATGACGAGAAGAAATCTTCTACTGAAACATCAAACGCAAACGCGGCAAATTGCAATAGCCGGTCTTGTGCGGTGACGGCATAGGTGTCATTAAAACCCAGATAACGTTGATAAATCGCCTGATGTTCCACCATCACCCCTTTCGGCTGCCCGGTTGAGCCGGAGGTGTAAATCACATAGGCCAGATGCTGTGGCGTTAACGTCGGGATCTGCGGGTTGCTGTCGGGCTGGTCAAGTTGGATATTCGGATCAAGTACCGTCACGCCTACCAGCGCCTGTTCGCCCAGCGCCGCCCGGCCAACTTCATCAACCAGCACCACTGACGGCGAACTATCGCTCAGGATATATGTCAGACGTTCCCGCGGATAAGTTGAATCCAACGGCACATAAGCCCCACCGGCTTTCAGCACGGCCAACAATGACACCACCATCATCGGGGAGCGTTCCACACAAATCGCTACCCGCCGGTCCGGTGTGACGCCCAGCGCAATCAGGTGATGAGCCAACCGGTTAGCACGAGTATTCAATTCCGCATAACTGAGGGTCTGTTCTTGATATTCTAACGCCGTGGCGTCCGGGGCTTGTTCTGCCTGTTGCTCGAATAATTGATGAATACAGACTGGGTCAGGATAAGGGGTTTCCGTGGCGTTCCAAGTTTCCAGTAATAAGGTACGTTCAGCCTCAGATAACACATTAAGCTGCCAGATAGGCATTTCCTCTCCCTGCCTTTTTGACGCTGCCAGCATCTGTAAATGTTCACCCATGCGCAGAATCACTTCCGTACTCAGGCGATTTTCATCGTAGATCCAGCGAAAACCGCCCTGCGCATTGATTTGGAGCGTCAGCAATTCGCCCAGCGCCGCCTGATCACACGGTCTATTCTCCGCTATGACAGCAACGGCAATTCGCCACGGCCGGTAGTTTGTCAACGCCGGAATAGCCCACAATGAAGGAGCGCGCGCGAGGAGATCTCGACTAAATGTGCGGTGCCGGGCCAACCGGGCTAGCTCACCATCCAGCCAATTCGCTACCTCATGCCAGGGCTTATCAAACTCCATCTCAACAACCATTGGCACCACCGGTGCCCAATCTGCCGACTTATCGTTTACCCCATCCACGCACCAACCGATTTGGAATATCGTCTGCTGAGTCAAACGCGCAAGGTAGATAACGAATGCCTGCAACAACGTTTGTAATGGTTCCTCTTCACCGTTTTTTGGCAACGGGAGCTGCCAGTCACTGATTACCCAACTGGGTTCTACTTGCTCTCCGGCGGCTTCAAAAGGTAATTGGAGGGGTTGCAAAGCAGCAAGACGTTCGCACCAAAATAATTCACTGGATGTCAACGTCTGGGGAATATTTTTTACATTCTGACTCGGTGGTAAAATGTCATTTACGTTAGTTATATTTTCTGACGTCTGAGAGAGGAGTTCAGCTTTAAAATCACTGCCCGCTTGGGCGATGCTATCTTTCATTTACTACCTCAACGAATCTGTTAGAAATTTGGAAACTGTCATCTCTGACAACCATCACTAATATTTCTTTCTCACTTCTTGCCCCCAAGAAATAAAAACGGACACATCTGATATCAATTCAAAATATTCAGATACGGGATGCTACAGCCCCGTCAATAACAACCAATTAACAATTTCCTGACATTAATTTTCCTGACAACGGAATAAATAATTTATTTTATGCTGCGGAATAAGGCATTCCATTTTTTAGATAAGTTCGATTAATTGACTGCAATTTTAATTGGCTAATATTGAATTCCATCATTTAAAATGGAACCGTTAACTGCATTTAATTATGCATAAATACCAAATCACCACTGTATTTTATCTATTTCCTATTAATATCTAATTGAAATTATTTCAAAAACAAATGAGATATTTATAAAGATAAAATGAATAAATTAACCCTAAATTATCAAAAAAGTTTACTTTGATAATTACTTATAAAATAAATTTATTATCTTAATAATCAACTAATATCTCAATTACAAATGTATACCCGTTATCTTTCAAGTTGCTTCTTTGTTGGCTGCACTCCCTCACCCCGGTCACATAGTTATCTATGCTCCCGGGGATTCACTCCCTTACCGCCGCGATCCATCTTGAAATCCATAGGGTATAACTTATTCAACATTTACAAACCACTCTATATATTCAATTATTTGAAAATATAAGCCTGGGTTAAAAGTAATTCATAACACACTATTTTTCAACAAATAAATAATATCGTTAATGTAAATACCGTAAACGAAACAATACAAATTAAAATTAAATTCATTATATTTTTTTATAATAATAAGATTATAAAGCCGATATAAATGTGATTATATTTAATACCATAAAGAAACAATTTAAAACTAGAAATAGCTTTATTACACACTATCTCATAATGGACATTATTTTTATAAAACAATAACATATGAAATAAATCATTAATTACAAGACAATATCACCCAAGTAAATCGTTCTACAAAGTAATTTACGTAATGACCTGAGACATTTATTAATTTATAGTTTTATTTTGATATTGTTTTATTTCCAGACAGCAGAGAAATATATAGACATTATATTGATCAATATTAATAATGGAAAATATATGGCTATTTTAAAAATTTACATTAATTATTCTTAACCATTCATGAGAATAACAATGAAACATATTTTTATATATAGCAACGAAAATTCATAAAAAAATAAAGCCAGATTAGATTAAATTCCAATAACAATAGCAAAAACTTGACTAAATAACCTACATGTAAATCATCAATTCTGTTATTTAAACTACCCAATATTCCTTACTTATTAGTATCACGCCACCGCCCTTTCAAAACTGATTACCAGCACTCTATTCAAAGCCTGAGCTAAAGCGGTTTTATTCTCATTATCCTCCAATAAACTAAAATGGTTACCCGGTATCGCAATCAGCTCAAGAGAAGTATCAGGCATGACCCGTTCCCAGCCCAACGAAGGTGCTATGCTTATTAACTCTGGCTTTTCATCCGCCACAAAAAAAAATAAAAATGGATATACCTGACTTCAATCCAATATATTCAGATACTGAATACCACGCTCCGATTAATAACGAAAAATTAGCAACGACCAATTAGCAATGACCAATTAACATTTTTAGGATAATATTGATTAATTGACTGCCATTTTATTATCTTTAGCTTGCACCCACCTATGGAAATGACATATATTCGAATTAAAGCCTATGCTCTTAATACAGATTATTATTAATTGACTCTGCAATACATCATTTTGTTGCGGAAAGGCTTTTTTATGTTAACAACGTGAGAACGGAATCACGTAAGGGAAAATTACAATGAATAGGGAAAATATATCCTCCGATGCAGATACATTGTCATCTGCTCTTAACTGTTGTCGATTATTGTTGCAATTAGCTACAGGTGAAGCTCAGGAACCACAGCCTCTGCTCTCCCATAACAAACTGAAACCTGCGATAAAAGAGTACGGCAAGGCACATGATGTTGATCTGGCATTATGCCGTTTAAAATTCCCCAAACTGACTCCCAAGCTACTGCCTCTGGCCTTTCGCGACAAACAGGGAGGATTTATTGTATTAGCGCGCCTTTCCACTGATCAGGCCCTGATCCAGTCTCCTTATGCCGTTTCACCCGAAGTACTCTCCATCAACGAGCTAGAAGCCAGATGGAGCGGGGAGGTGATCCGGTTAGGGGGAGCTTCCCTCAGGTTCGATGTCTCTTGGTTTATACCCGCGTTTATTCACCATCGCCACCTCCTCGGCGAGGTGCTGCTTTTTTCCCTGATGCTTCAGCTACTTGCCCTAGTCACCCCTCTGTTTTTCCAAGTGGTGATGGACAAAGTGTTGGTGCACAAGGCGTTGTCCACCCTAGAGGTATTGGTGATAGTGCTGGTGGTAGTTGGGCTGTTCGAAGTGGTGCTCCGGGGGCTGCGCGAATACCTTTTTGCCCACACCGCCAACCGCATCGATATCACCCTAGGGATCAAGCTGTTTCGGCACCTACTCGGCCTGCCCCTGCTTTACTTCAAACACCGTCAGGTTGGCGCTATCATCACCCGGGTGCAAGAACTCGACAACATTCGTGACTTCCTGACCGGCTCCATGCTAACCCTGTGCGTGGACCTGGCCTCCGCCTTTGTCTTCTTCGGGGTAATGGCCTGGCTGTCGCCGTCCCTAACCTGTGTGGTACTGGCGGGATTACCACTCTATTTTCTGCTAGCTTGGCTGAGCGCCAAACCATTGCAACAGCGCATCGAACAACAGTTCCAAACGGCTGCCATCAATACCTCATTCCTGAATGAGTCCGTCAGCGGCGCTGAAACCATCAAGAGCCTGGCGGTAGAACCCAGGATGCAACGGCGCTGGGAATCCCAAACCGCGAACATGGTCGAAGCCGGTTTCCGCACGCAGACCCTCAACAGCTTCATCAGCCACGGGGTTATGCTGCTCCAGAAGGTGAGCGGGGTCGGGATCATCTGGTTGGGCGCCAACATGGTGATCTCTCTGGAGCTCACCATAGGCCAACTGATCGCTTTCAACATGATGGCATCCCACATTAACCAACCCATCGCCAAACTTATCGACCTGTGGCAACAGTTTATCCAAACCCGGGTCGCCGTCGACAAGCTCGGCGACATACTCAACCTGCCCGTCGAGCAGGAGCAGGGGAATATCCGTCCTCAGCAACCACTCTCCGGTGATCTGCAAATACGCAACTTGGTGTTCCGCTACCAGCCTCATCAAGCCCCAGTGTTGCAGGGAGTTACCTTGCATATCAGGTCCGGCGAGAAGCTGGGCATAGTCGGTCCCTCCGGTTCGGGTAAGAGTACGCTGACCCGCTTATTACAGAAGCTCTACACTCCAGACGAGGGGGAGATCTTGATCGACGGCACTCCCCTATACCGGCTGGACCCCGGCTACCTGCGTAGCCAGATTGGGGTAGTACTACAGGAGAACTACCTGTTCAACCGTAGTGTGCGCCACAACATAGCCTTTAAGGACCCCTCCGCCTCGCTGGAGAAGGTGATGGCCGTCGCCAAGCTAGCAGGCGCGCATGACTTTATCCTGCAATTACCTCTGGGCTATGACACGGTACTGGCCGAGGCTGGCAGTTCCCTCTCGGGAGGGCAGCGCCAGCGCATTGCCATCGCCCGCGCGCTGATGGCTAACCCCAAGATCCTGATCTTCGACGAAGCGACCAGTGCCCTCGATGACGAATCCCAAGCGCTGATCCAGACCAACATGGCCGAGATCGCGCTAGGACGCACCGTCATCATCATTGCCCACCGCCTGTCCACGGTGCGTCACTGCGACCGCATCATTACTTTGGAGCAGGGATTTATCACCGAATCAGGCAACCATCACCAACTACTGACCAAGGGCGGCTGCTACGCCAAGCTGTGGCGGATGCAACAGGCATTACGAAAGGAGACGGAATAATGTCATTCAAGAAACACCTAAAAACCGTCCTCCAGGCTTGGCGGCAGGAGCGTAACGCGCCCAAAGCGACGAAACGCACCCGCGATGAGTACGAGTTTCAGCCCGGCTACCTAGAGATCGTTGAACGCCCTCCCGCGCCTTGGGCAAGGTGCACGGCGATGGCGCTGACCCTGTTTCTGCTGGTGGCTCTACTCTGGTCCATCGTCGGTCACCTAGACATCCATGCCAACGCCACAGGCAGGTTGCTGGTGTCCAGCCACTCTAAGGTGATCCAGTCCCTTGAGGCCGGCGAAATTATCGCGATTCACGTGCGTGACGGGCAAAGAGTGAAGGCTGGGGATATGCTGATCAAACTCAACCCCATTGGGGTCGAGGCCGAGCTGAAAGAGCGGCAAGAACAGCTAAACTTCAAACGGTTGGAGCAGGCCAGACTACAGGCCCTGCTAACCGACGCCCCCATTGAGCATTTCGCCGTACAGGAAGGTATACCGCAGGCACAAGTCGAGCTGGCTAGAGAGCATCTGGTCAGCGTCTGGAAAGAGGTGGTCGCTAATCTAGAAAGCTTGGACGGTGAGATGAGCGTCAATCAAGCGAGCCAGAGTGCGCGTAACGCCGATATCACCGAGCTGGAGAAGCTGGTGACCAATATCAAAGTGCGTCTTGAGGCCCGTCGTACCTTGGCCGCCAGCAAGCTACTGCCAAAAGTCGAGCTACTGGAGCAGGAGAAGGAGAAGCTAGAGATCGAACGCATCCTTTCTCAACAATACGCCGAGCTGGCTGTCCTCAAAGCGCAATATCAGGTACTAAAGGAGAGCCGGGACCGCTACCTAGCCAAGACTCGCCGGGAATACTACGACCAATTGAATGAAGCTCAAGCCAACATCGCGGTCATGACACAGCAGTTGATAAAAACCGGCGAAAGGCAGCGGCTACAGAGCCTACGGGCACCGGTCGACGGCGTAGTGCAGCAGCTAGCGATCCACACTTTGGGAGGCGTCGTGCAATCGGCCCAACAGCTAATGGTGATCGTGCCCGATGATACCTCCTTGGAAGCCGAGGTGATGGTGTTGAACAAGGATGTGGGGTTCGTGCACGCCGATCAGCCGGTGGAGATTAAGGTCGACTCTTTTCCCTATACCCGCTATGGCACTATACGGGGGAAGATCGTCCACGTTTCCAAGGATGCGGTCAAGGATGAGCAGCTAGGTTTGGTATTTCCCGCACAGATCCGGATGGCGAGCTCTTCCATTGCCGTAGACCAGCATGAGGTGCCGCTACAGGCGGGCATGAGTATCACCGCGGAAATCCGCACCGGTGAACGGCGGGTGATCGACTACCTACTCAGCCCACTACAACAGTACCAGTCCGAAGCATTGAGGGAACGATAATGTCAACCATCGAATCTATTCTGTCGGAACCGATCATCATCGACGCGTCCAAAGCCGTAGCGGATGACGGCCTTCTGGCCCTGACCCATGCCGCCCGCCATTTCAACTTGGCGGTGGAACCGGAACAACTGATCCACCGTCTCGGACGCACCCAAGGGGTCTCGGACAGCCAAGATCTATGCCGCTGCGCCCAGTGGATCGGCCTGAAGGCACGCCACATCTCCACAGATATGAGCCGTCTCGATACCCTGCCCCTTCCGATCCTGCTGGATACGGAACAGGGCTGGCAGGTGCTAGAGAGAGTCGAAGGCGAGTGCATTACCTTGTATCAGCCAAGCGCGGGTAAGCTATGTCGCTATCCCCGAACCGTCTTCGCTAGCCATTGGCAAGGCAGCGCCGTGCTGCTGGCGGAGGCGACCGAGCAGCCGAAACGGCAGCGGTTTGGCTTCGGCTGGTTCGTGCCTTCCATCCGTAAGCATGTCAACCAGTTTAGGAACGTAATCCTAGTGTCTCTGATGCTACAGGTGATCGCCCTGGTGACCCCCATACTATTCGAGAACGTGATCGATCGGGTGCTGGTCAGCCGCAGCCTATCGAACCTGCAAGTGCTAGGAATCGCCATGTTGACTCTGGCTTTGTTCGAGCCCGTCTATGGTTTTCTTCGTTCCTGGCTATTCGCCAACCTCGCCAGCAAGGTCAACTCCGAGCTCTCCGGCCGCCTCTATCAGCACCTAGTGACCTTGCCTATGGGCTATTTCCAGCAGCGTCAGACCGGTGAAATCATCGCCCGGGTGCGCGAGATGAACCAGATCCGCCAATTTCTCACCGGTTCAGCGCTGACTATGGTGCTGGATTTGGCCTTCGTCGGCCTGTTTGTCGCCGTGATGTTCTCCTACGCCACCGAGTTAACCTGGCTGGTGCTCGGTTCTCTCGTGCTCTACTTTCTGTTCTGGCTAGGTATCGGGCCCCTGCTGCGTGCCCGGGTATTGCGAGAGTACGAGCTAGGGGCCGACAACACCGCCTTCCTTACCGAGTCAGTCACCGGCATTGAAACCATCAAAACCAACGCTACCGAAGCCGGCTTCCTACACCGCTGGGAGCGGCAGCTCTCTGCTTTCGTCCGCGCATCATTCCACGCCAAAGTGGTGGGGATCTTGGCTGGTCAGGGAATCGACCTAATCCAGAAGCTAACCTCCGCCCTGCTGCTGCTGTGGGGCGTTACTCTAGTAATGGAGGGCAAACTCAGCCCAGGGGAGCTGGTCGCTTTCAACATGCTCTCGGAACACGTGACCCAACCGATTCTGCGTCTGGCCCAAGTCTGTCAGGATTTCCAGCATACCCTGATCTCGATGCGCAGGATCGGCGACATTCTTGATGAGGAGGGAGAAAGTGGCAATGGCGGTCTGGCCTCCGTACCCAAACTACAGGGAGGGGTGAGTTTCAGAGGTGTGCGTTTTCGTTACAACGAGGATGGTCAGGAGGTGTTACGCAACCTCAACATTGAGATTCATCCCGGCGAATTCATCGGTATCACCGGGCCGTCCGGCTCGGGCAAATCCACTCTGGCTCGGCTATTGCAGCGCCTCTATGTACCTCAGCACGGCCAAGTGTTGGTGGATGGGATAGATTTGGCAATCGCGGACCCGGTGGCGCTGCGCCGTAACATGAGCATAGTGCTGCAAGAAAGCGTGCTGTTTGCTGGCACCATCGCCGAGAACATTCGTTTGTGTCGGCCTCAGGCCAGCGATGCGGAAATGTATGAAGCAGCGACTTTGGCCGGTGCCGATGGTTTTATCAAGACGCTGGACCGAGGCTATGAGACCCAAGTCGGCGAGCGTGGCGGCCAACTCTCCGGGGGGCAACGCCAACGCATCGCCCTAGCCCGAGCACTACTGACCAATCCGGGAATATTGCTACTGGATGAAGCCACTAGCGCCTTGGATTACGAGTCGGAAGCGGCAGTCATGACCAACCTACAACGCATTGCGCAAGGCCGCACGGTGATAAGCATCGCCCATCGCCTTAATACCCTGCGCCATGCCCATCGAATTCTGGTGATCGACCAAGGTCAGGTGGTCGAACAGGGCAGCCACGAGCAACTACTCGCCTTGAACGGACTTTATGCCCGACTTTGGACCTTGCAGATGAAGGATTCTTAGATCACAGACGGCTAGTCGTGTCCGTCATAGCCAGTCTTGCAGCGTTGTAACCTATCAATACCAAAGTAGGATTTTCTCAGAGAACCATTATGTCTAATAACAGTAACAACTACCCAGCACTGCTTAGCGCAAGCGGTACAGGATTTCGATTTCAAAAGGGAGCCAGCACCCATGAATGACAGAGCCGAACATCGTCCAGGTAGCGCCGATATCCAGCAATTTGCCATCGACCCTATATTGTTCGCAAAATCCAATACGATCAGTGCTGAAGCATTAGTAAGTGCAGGACAACTCCCGGCAACGGGACACGCCCAATTGGTGAAAGTTAAGGCTGGTTTATACGAAATCGAATACTCGACTCGAAACACGAATCATACCGCTAAGAGTGACACACACAGCGTGCCAGCATATTTCCTCAGCGACAACAGTTCAAGCCCAGCCAACGTGTTGCCAAGCTATGTGGATATTCCTAAGTATACGCTTTCAGGGCGTTTTCTGTTCACAAAAACGTTATCTGGCGGCTCGCTGGTGGTCACCAACCTTGATAAGGATACTTACCGGGTCTACTACGACAGTCGGGCCAACAGCTCGCTACTGTACGACAACGTAGTCATGGCTGTGGACAATAAGGACTACCATATCGCAGGCACCACTGACGGCTGCGCTATGGCGTACATGCAATACATTAATGATGAATGGCAACTGGTGTTCCAGCGCCAAGAGTATCAACAAGATGGTCAGATGCTCTGGCCGAAGTTGCGCGGCGGAGAGGATCCCATCTCGATCCAAGTCGCTAATAGTCAAGTGACTGAGCGTAACCAGGCCCAATTCGCCACCTACCGCGAGCAGGTTCATCAACAACTGAAGAAGGTCGCTGCCCAGTTTGGAGTCTCAACCGAAGGGGTCTCTGACGGTATATATACAGGGGGGAAGTTTTCTCCTGATCATCCGGCGATTGCCGCATGGATGGGCCTGCATGACAAGGTTCAAGCCAAGATCATGGCAAACACTCAGCAGTTGATGAGCAAACGAATCAAACTCTATGAGACCCGGAGAGAAACCCACGAAAAATCTCGGCTTAGCCTGATTGTCCAACAGATAAAGCAGATCAATATTACGCTGGAGTACTACAAGGCGCGATACGATTCAATCTTGTATAAAGCGCTCTCTGCCGAACAAAGCTGGCTATGGCAACAGATCAAAGCCAAGGAGGGTATGGAAGCCGTCGTACGGCTCAACGACGCATCTATCCAAGGCAATGGTCAGGAACCCGGCCACCAAATAGCCGAGCTTACCGCAGAACAGCGGGGAGCCTTGAGGGGCCGCATCACTGAAGCTAGCCGGGCCGAGCACACCAACAAAGTACTAAAACAGACAGCCATATTCAGCGAAGATTTTCGTCGTGCCGGTAGCAGCTTCTATCGTCTGGTGCCACAAGATGTTTATCTATCGTTGATCGGGGACGTATCTGACGGCCGTTGCTATCCCTTAGTCAGAGCCATGGCGGTGGCACTAGCCCACAGGGGCGAAACAGGTATCAAAAATCTGGTGAAAAAACTCTTCCTAGCCGCCTCCCCTGCAACAGGCCATGCCACACTACTAAAAAACAGCCTGGCAAGACTACACTCCAGTGTTGAAGCCGTGCAGGCGTCAACACCACGTGGGATGGTCAAATTGCCCGGTGTGGTTTCTCTGCTAAAGACAGTGACTGGGACCTCGATATTCGCGCTCAATACCCAGAATCACTCAATGATGGTGGGATGTATTGTCGGGGATGAAGGCCGTCGTTACTACTTCTATGACCCCAATGTCGGGATTTTTGCTTTCGACAATTCAACCAACTTCTCCCGCGCAATGGATCAACACCTGATAAAACACGATTTGGCCACTTATTACGGTTCGCTTGGCAGTAAGTCCGCCCCTGTTTTCAACTTGGTAGAGATCGATCCCGGCAAGATGGCCAGTGTACCGGTGGGCAGTAGCTTGGAGGTCGCTGACTTGATCCGCCCAGAAGCACTGATCAAGGTCATAAAGCAACGGCAACAAGTGAAGAAGACAGCTAGCACTCAGGTACAAATTACCAAGGATACCCAACTGCACGCCACATTGGCGACTCTCGATGCCAAGTTATGGGGGACAAAGTTCTACAGGGCCAGTACACGACTCGTCCAGGAAAACAATCTTGATCCGCGCTGGATACCAATGATTGGCAATATCGAGGATCAGGGCGAAGGCAATTACCGCATCCAGTTCATCAATCGCGATCAGCCTGAGGAGACCCGTTGGGTAAGCAGCGGCGATACCACCTTTATCAAATTCCGGCGCTTCATCAATAAACATATGTTTACTGTACGCCAGCATTTCACCTTTGACCGCGGCCAGATACGACCTATCAGCCGTGTCGGCAAGGCCGATCCGGCCGATGGGTTAAATGCCGGGTTGATGATCCAGACGCTGATCCAATGGTTTGCCGATAAGAACGTCGGCGATGTGGCACATGGGACTGTTTCGCCTGACCTGGCTTCCGTGCTGGAGGTTCACGCCTATCTCAATATCGTTGGTATGATTCACAGTGGCACCCTGGACATTGCCAAGGTCGCCGGGCTGGTGCGTATGGCATTACGCAGCAAAACGATAGTCGCCAAAACCTCGCTCAATGGCTTAAACTCTACTCAGGGACCCTCCGGCAGCGAAAACTTCGGTATGCTGTTTAACGGAGCCATGATCGGTCTAGGTGCTTATGAGTTGGCCCACGCCGAGAATGATGTGCAGAAGGCGGTATTCGGCACCCAGTTGGCGTTCGACTCGGCCAGCTTCATCACCAGTACCGCTGCTATGAGAGCTGGACTGCTCGGTGCCTCGACGGCCAGTGCCGTACTCGGTTCAGGAGGCGTGATTCTTGGCGGACTCGCTGTGGGCTTCACAGCACTGGCGCAAGCCTTTGGCGTGGTCTCCGAGGATGTTAAGGCGGTGGGCCGTTACTTTGATATGGTTGACAAAGCGTACAAAGGTAACGGCTATCGATATGATAACGAGAACAAGGTGCTGGTGCCTTTGCCCGGGGCCGTGATCAAGACGCTGGATTTGCGCAAGAATCAGATCGGCTTCGACAGTCAGTACATTTATCGTACCCGCTCGGGTGATACCGGCTCAGGGAAAAATGATTACTTTTTCTGGGTCGCTGATTTTCCGCGCATGGTCAACGACCGTAGTCAGGCGATCGAGGTCCGCAGCGGCATTGGTCACAAGGCCGCCTCCCGGCCTCTTAAGCACGGCGACAGCCGTGTTGTGATCCTGCCGGGTACCCCGAAGTCCTACATCAGCTACGAATACATGCTGCTCCCCGGCGCCACCACGCGCCATGACACGGGCTTTGACGTGATCCGCAGACTTGAGGAAGACAAACGATTCGACTACGACTTCTACATTTTTCCGGGTGAACAGACGATCCGCAGGATTAACCATGAGTACGTCGACACTCCGATCGAGGTAGTGCTCGATCAGCGCAACCGACAACTGGTTGTGCCTGAGTTACCCAAGAAGCTGCATGGCTACCTGAATTACGAGCTCAAGGGCGCGGGCGGCGAGTACCTGATCGGACTGAACGAAGGTACCCGCGTGAAGCTCACGAGCAATATTGCCGGTGCGTTGTCGCGCTGGATCATCGACAGCAGCCAGCTCACCGGTGACCGCATCAGTGTGTCGACGAACCGGTTGGTGGTGGGTGGCGTTGTGGTAGAGCTCGACCCGGCCCAGAACGGGCAGGTTTTAGTGGTTAACAACAGGGGGGAAGTGCGCAAAGTCGATTTCGCTAATCTGACCGCTCAGGTGGTCAGCGTAGATATGAGCAAGTCGCAGAGGCCCGGCCAGCAAATCGAGCAGCACCTGAGCGATCTCGCCAAGGCGCATCAGTTGCACGGGCAGTACGTGGTGGTGGAGAACTACAGATACAACGAGCGAAATGTCGGCCGGGCGTTCTATGACGTGGCCAAAGACCGCATGCTGTTCACCGACACCGACAATGAACAGGCCAGACATGCCCAACTGAGTGCAGTAATAGAAGACCATGCTTATTTCTACGATGCTGACAACTCAGCAGCGTGGCGGGTAAATATCGCCACCGCACAGGTCAACGCACAGTTTGAGATGCGGTTCAATCAGAATGCGGGCAAGATCAACCGGCTATGGCAGGAGGGGAATACGGTCTATCTGGCGCACCGTTATCAGCTAAAGGAAGGGGAAGCTGAGCTGAGTTATCGGCTCCTCGGTGACCGAATGGAGTTGGTCAATGCGGTGGGTGACGATGCGCTGCTCCAGCTTTTAGCACGTACCAGCCAGTATGATGATGAACTCACAGCCATACTCCAGAGCTACGAGAGCAATAGTACGCAGCGTGAAGCGCCAACGTATACGCTGGGCGCACGGCTGATCTACCCAACCAGTGCAGCGCTGGTCACAGTGTTCGGCGTGGATACGGCTGGCGTGGCGCATCGCTACTGGATACGCCCCGGCGACGGAACGCTAATCAAGCCGAATCTGGCGCCGCCAGCGGATCAAACCGTGCATTTCGCAGCAGAACAGCGAACCCGCAGCGCCTGGCCGATCCCGGCTGATCTGATGTTAGCGGGGAGCATGCCGCAGCCCGGCGGCAGGGAAGTGTTCTTCTTCTACAGCAAGGAACAGAAAGCGTTGTTTCGCCAGGAAGGTCCCGGCCAGACTGTTCTCAACGCCAGCCACCCCAGTGCATTGCGCATCAGCACGCCAGCACTAACCAATCTGCTCAACCTGAACGGCAACCTGCTCGCCATCACCGAGGATGGGCGGGTGGCCCGGCTTGACGCGCAGGGGCAGCTTAACTATGAAGCGGTTAACGAGCAGTGGCTCAAGGGGCGTCCCCACTGGTGGCAGGATCTGGCTAGCGTCACCGACGGCAGTACCATTCTGGCTGTGTTCGGAATCAAGAGCACCGACGGCAAAAACCTACTGCCGGTGTGGTACCACAACGGCCAGGTGGTGGTGGCTTCAGCAGCACTACAGGGCAAATCGTTGCAGTTCCTGGGATTCGAAACAGATGGCCTCTACGCGCGACTCTTCGACCCCGAAAGTGGCAAGCTGTATCGCCAGCCAGCCATGACCGAAAAAGCGTTGGCCACAGCTTTTGGCGGCACCAACTTGATGCTCAGCGCCTCGGCACAACTTCCCACTGCCAGTGAATTGATACCTAAATTGCATCTCAAGGAAGCGCGACAGATCGATGCCGGTATGCGCCTGACCACGGTCAAGGGCGAGATCTTACTACGAACCAACGACGGCGAGTTACAGTTAGTTGGCGTTGACAAAGGCTGGCGGCAAAACAACCTGACCCGCCTGCCACAGGCACTCGCCAAACTCACCGACCAGTGGCAGGTCAAAGGGGTATTGACCTTGCAGGACAACAATGCGCCAGGCTGGTTCGATACTGGCAGCGGTCAGGTATTTTGGGGTAATGGCATCCCGGTCTCGAACAATCTGCGCTTTGTGGGGATCGCCGCCGGTGAAAAGACGGCATATGTGTACAGCCCGATGACTCAGGCGCTGTACCAGATCAAGGACGACAGTGCACAGATGCTCAATCAGTTCACCAGCGTGGAGCGCATCGGTTCTTCCCTTCTGCTTCAAGGCGGGATTGTAGAGGACAGCAAAGACGATCTGACGCCACCACTCATTGATGGTGTCGACAGCGTGGTGCTGCATGGCGGAACCAATAGCGATACCTACCGCCTCAGCCGGGCGACATGGTCCCATTACCGTACGGTAGTCATCGATAATGAGGCTCCAGACAAGGCGATGGACCGCCTGATCATACCGGTGATTGATACGGAAAAAATCCTCGTTAACCGCTACGAGGATGACCTGATGCTGACCGACTCGGCCAATAACACTGTTTTGGTGATACGCAAAGTGTTCGGCAGTCAAGCTATAGCTCATCGGCATCTACAAATCGAGCTGGAAGATTTCTCGTCGGTGATCAACGTGGACCACCTGATCGAGGGCTTTACCCAGCAGAGTTACACCGAGGAAAGTCTGATGGAACTGTCTTGGGTCAACAAACAATCCGTCATCCCCGCCCATGCCGCTGTCCCGGACGCAGAGGGGCCAAGTCTGGCAAAGCTGAGCGGCGCGATGGCCTCGCTTCCTGATATCGGCGGTACCCGCGAACACCTGCCGCAAATCCGTCAGGCTTCACAGACTATGCTAACGCCATCACTGATCTCTTAAGGTCGCACGAGAAGCAACAGAAAGGGCGAAATGCCCTTTCTGTCCTATTTATTTAGTTGTGCCTTTTGGAAACTGTCTAATCGACAGGGAACCTTAATATTACAAGGAGAGTTTTTTGTAAATAAGCAATTAGATTTCTAATCTAAAATGGAAAATATAATAATATTTTCAAATTGCAATATAATCCATGTGATAATTTGGCATACATTATTACATGTGATTTTATATTTATCAAAAAATACTTTTCTACTTTATAAAATAAAAACACCACCAAGACTAAAATAAATATTTTTAACTTAAAAATTTGAAATTATATAAAATCGATACACTTAAGATACAAGTTATTAAAGAGGGAATTTTCATGCTCAAGAAATTATTAGTGGTTGGGGCATTAGCAGCAGGTATTGTATTAACTGGAGGAATTGGGTCTGTATCGGCAAGCATACCTAGTAGTTGGAGCAGTTGTTATTCTTCGTCTGTATACACTTCCAATAATGTCAAGTTATATACTCAATACCTTGTTAAAGGAAGCTAATGCATACAACAGCAATGGGATTAAATGGTATCTTAAAGGTTCTAAGGCACTATCTTGTAAAGAAAAAGGTAAAAATGTCACCAAATACGTCGCTAAATATGAAGGAAGAAAACAATAAAATTCTACTGAAAATCCTCATTATAAGCTTTCAGACCGCTGACAAAACACATTGAAAATAATGGAGTTTTTTACTTTATCATGAATAATAATATTTCCTACTTTTCCTTATTAACCTATTTCAACTGCCTTTCATAACGCTATTTACTGAATTCATATAATATTTAACGTACTCAATATATTGATTACCGTACATTATATTGAAATTATTATGCAAAACCCCATCAGATTTAAATAAAATAATCCGATATAAACAATATATACCGGATTATCATATCAAGGTTAAATCATTAATATATCAATATTACACCACCTCCCCTTCATCACTGATTGCCAGCGCCATATTTAAAGCCTGAGCTAAAACAGCTCTATTCTCATTATCTACCAATAAACTAAAATGGTCTCCCGGAATAGCAATGAGTTTAAGCGAAGTATCAGCCATTATTTTCGCCCAACCTAACGACGTATCAATATTTAAAGGTTCCGATTCTTCATCCGTCACAAAAGAAATAGACGGGTAAGGTTCCACCGCATAAAACTGATGCAGCGTTACCGCTAATGCTAATGGTTCATAATCTTTGACTATTTGATCATAATGCTCTATCTGTTCCCAACGCTTTGCCATTAATTCAGCACTTAGATTGACGGGATATAACGCCAGCTCCTGCGCCGCTGCAATAAATTGCACCAAATTCAATTTATCGATTCTCTGGTATAATGCCGCAATCTCTTCAGCATGTTCTTCCCCTAATTGCCTGACCAACTCAGCAAAGAATTGATGTTTTGGTTGCGCTATCTGCTGACCAAAGCTCTGTCCACCGAAACAATGAGGAGCAAGCGTGTCAATCAGCCCCAGAAAATTAACCCGTTCGCCAGCACTCAAAAGCTGTTGAGCAATGGCGTAAACCAATATGCCACCGGAAGAGTAACCACTTAGCCGATATGGGCCTACCGGTTGAACTGCTTTCATCAGGGTGATCATTCTGGCAGCCTGTTCTTCCATCGTTGACATCGGCTCTTCACTGATGGACGGCCAAGGGAGCGCATAAATCGGATAACCCGACGGAATATGCTGAGCCAGCCCGAAAGCATAGGAGTAGTCACCCATGCCACTGGGAACAAAGAACAGCGGCAGCTCTGTTCCATCAAGTCGTACCGATATGGCGCTGTTTTGCGGTTGAGACAGTAAATCCGAGGTGATTTTTGCGGCCAGTTCAGCCAGCACCGGGAATTGGAACAAGGTATTCAATGTGCAGACCATCCCTCGACCCGCGGCAATATTCGTCATTCGCATAGCGAGCAGTGAATGGCCGCCTAATACGAAGAAGTTGTCATATCGACTGACCTGCTCAACACCCAATAACTCACACCAAATCGCTGCCAAGGTGGTTTCTGTCTCGCCTTGCGGCGCTTCATAGACCTGACGAGAAAAATCTTCCTCCCTCGACGCGGCTAATGCCCGGCGATCTAGCTTGCCGTTCGGGGTTTGCGGGAAGGTATCCTGACGCACAAAAGCTGACGGCACCATATAATCCGGCAAAATAGCACTCAGATGCGCACGCAAACTGGCAGTCAGACCTTCATGCGCTTCCGCTACCACATAGGCGACCAAATGCTTGTCCCGACCATTTTCCCACACTAACACCGCCGCCTCTTGTACCGCCGGGTGTTCCAACAATCGGATTTCAATCTCCCCCAGTTCAATCCGGAAACCCCGAATTTTAACCTGCTCGTCGTTACGACCCAGAAATGCCAGATTGCCATCTGGCAAGTAACGGGCCAAATCCCCGGTGCGATACATCCGCGCACCGGATACCGGACTAAAGGGATCGGCTATAAAACGTTCCGCACTCAATTCCGGCTGGTTAAGATAGCCCCGCGCAACCCCGACGCCACCAATATACATTTCGCCAACACAGCCTAATGGGACAGGTTGACCGTCTCTGTCCAGTAGGTAGACGCAGGTATTTTTAAGCGGCTGGCCGATAGAGCTATCATCAGCCGGGGATAATATCTCCTGACAGGTCGCCGTCACGGTATTTTCCGTCGGGCCATAGGCGTTCAACAGTCGAGGTCGGTGGGTTTCCCGCGCAAACCAGTCCTGAATAGCACTCTTTTTAACCGCTTCACCCCCAATAATGATAAACCTGAGGCAATCCGGTAGCGGTAGTGTATTGTCTTTGGCAATCAGTTCAGACCAAAATAACGCCGGTAGAGACATCACGGTGATACGGTTCTGCCAAGCTAAGGCAATAAATTCCTGCATAGAAGTCAGCCAGCGATCATCACGCATGACCAATGTGGCACCATTACACAATGACAAGCAGCACTCTTCTACTGAAACATCAAACGCAAAAGAGGCAAATTGTAATAGCCGGTCTTGTGCGGTGACCGCATAGGTCTCATTAAAACCCAGATGACGTTGATACAGCGCCTGATGTTCTATCATCACCCCTTTCGGCTGCCCGGTTGAACCGGAAGTGTAAATCACATAGGCCAGATGCTGTGGTGTCAATGCAGTCACCAAGGGATTGCTGTCCGGTTGGTCTGGCAGGGTATTCGGCGTAAGTACGGTCAATCCGGTCAGTACTTCTTCGCCAAGCGTCGCTCGGCCAGCTTCATCAACCAGTACCACTGACGGGGCCGTATCATCCAGAATATACGCCAGACGTTCTCCCGGATAAGTCGGGTCCAGCGGCACATAAGCGCCACCCGCTTTCAGCACCGCCAACAAAGCCACCACTATCGCCGGTGAACGTGCCATGCAAATTGCCACCCGCTGATCCGGTATGACGCCCAATGCGATCAGTTGATGGGCAAGACGGTTGGCACGAGAATTTAATTCGGCATAACTGAGGGTCTGTTCTTCATAGACTAATGCAGTCGCTTCTGGGGTTTTCTTTACCTGCTGCTCAAACAGTTGGTGAATACATAATGGATCAGGATACGGGGTCTCAGTAACATTCAAGGTTTCCAGTAGCAGTGTCCGTTCCGTTTCAGGCAGGATGTTCAGCATACGTACCGGCGTCTTCGGGGCCTGTTCAAGCGCTTCCACCAAACTTTCCAGCGCCTGCTGCATATAACCACATAGTCTCTCTGGCTCAAACGGCTGCACCACCAGAGCGGTCAACCCCAACGTAGAACCCCCATCCTCCACCGACAACCCAAATGGGTAGTTCGTTCGTTCCTGTCCGTCCAGAAATTCAATACCTCTGATGACGTCATCCGACGTGGCCGATAAGGCATTGTGTCGATAGTTGAACAGAGCACTAAAGAGTGGCGTACCGCTGGCAATTCCACTGCACCGTTGGGCCAACGCCAATGAAGCATGCTCATGCTCCAACAACCCGGCCAGTCGCAGATGCACCGCACGCACGCTATCCTCTACCGCGGTCTCATCGATATCCAGTCGCAACGGCAAGGTATTCATAAACAACCCCATACCATTGTCTGCCCCTTCTCCCGCCTCCATACGCCCAAACAGGACGGTGCCAAACACCACTTTCTCCTGACCACTGGTATGCGACAGCACCTGTGCCCAAGCGAGATGACACAATGCCGCCAAACTGACACCCAAATGCCGAGCCTGACTACGCAGACGATCATTCAGTTCAGGCGCCAACATCCGGTGAGACTCCCTCATTCGAGATCCATCACGATGCACCTCCGTCAGTCCGAATGGGAATGTTGGCTCATCCACCGCCGCCAACATGTCGGTAAAGAAACGGGTATGTGCCGCCTGATCCCCCTTCAACCGGGTCTGAGCCACCAGATTGCGGAAAGGCACCGGTGCCGGCAGGCTATCCCCCTGCCCGGTAAAATAGGCCTGCACTTCACGGTGCATCACTTCCAGTGTTTCATGGTCACCAATCAAGTGATGCTGCAATTCCAGTAAGAACCAGCGTCCATCGGTTTCCTGAGTGATGACAAAATGCAGTAATGGTGCCTGACTCAAATTAAGACGATAATGCCCCGGATCAAAACGCCGGGTTAACTGGTCAATGACTGGGCCGTCAGCCGGGTCTAGCATCAGTTCCATCACAGGCAACCGTGCCTGACGCCAAACCACCTGCGCCGGAACAGATAATCCCTCCCAGATAAAAGCTGTACGCAGGATGTCATGGCGATCAATCGCCTGTTGTACCGCCGCCAGATAACGGTCCAATAGAGAGCGATTCTCAAAGATCACCGGATAGAGCAACAGATACGGATCGCCTTCTTGTTCCAACAGGTGATGGAACAGGATACCGTCCTGCAACGGTGACAGGGCATAGATATCCTGAATATTAGTGACTCCACCCGGCACCTGCCCGACGATGCGATCAATATCAGTCTGAGTCAGATCAATCAGCGGCAACATTTCCGGCGTCAGCGCCGTAGTGGCTGACGTGATGACGTTAGGCGGCACCACGACAACCTGATGCTGTCCCACTGTTTGCGCCAAGTCTGACAGCACCGGAAATTGGAACAGATCTCGCGCCGCCAATGTTAACCCCAAGCGACGCAAGCGTTCAATCATGCGTACCGCGAGCAGTGAATGGCCGCCCAACACAAAGAAACTGTCATGCCGGCTAATCTGCTCAATACCCAATAACTCACTCCAGATGGCCGCTAACGCTATCTCAGCTTCCCCTTGCGGCGCTTCATAGACCTGACGGGCAAAATCTTCCTCCCGCGGCGCCGGTAATGCCCGGCGATCTAACTTGCCGTTCGGGGTCTGCGGGAAGGTATCCAGACGTACAAAGGCGACCGGTACCATATAGTCAGGTAAAATCGCACTCAAGTATTCCCGTAAATCAGCAGCCAATCTCTCATGCGCTTGCGCTGCCACATAGGCGACCAGCCGTTTGTGCTGCCCGTCATCCAATGCCAGCACCGCCGCCTCTTGCACCGCTGGGTGTTCCATCAACCGAGTTTCAATCTCCCCCAGTTCAATTCGGAAGCCCCGAATTTTTACCTGTTCGTCGTTACGACCTAGGAATTCCAGCTCACCATCCGGCAAGTAGCGGGCCAAATCGCCCGTGCGATACATGCGCGCACCGGCTATCGGACTAAAGGGATCGACGATAAAACGTTCCGCACTCAATTCCGGCTGGTTAAGATAATTCCGTGCCACACCCACGCCGCCAATATACATTTCGCCAACGCAGCCTAATGGGACGGGCTGACCGTACTTGTCCAGCAGGTAAATACAGGTATTTTTAACCGGCCGACCGATAGAACAATCATCTGTCGGGGATAATATCTCCTTACAGGTCGCCGTCACGGTATTTTCCGTCGGGCCATAAGCGTTCAACAGTCGAGGCCGGTGGATCTCCCGCGTAAACCAATCCTGAACAGCGCTCTTTTTCACTGCCTCACCCCCAATGATGATGAGTCTGAGGCAATCTGGTAACGGTAATCCATTGTCTCTGGCAACCAGTTCGGACCAAAATAACGCCGGCAGAGACATCACTGTGATACGGTTTTGCCCGGCTAAGGCAATAAATTCCTGCATAGACGTTAACCAACGCTCATCACGCATCACTAACGTGGCACCATTACACAATGACAAACAGCATTCCTCGACTGAAACATCAAACGCAAAAGAGGCAAATTGTAATAACCGGTCTTGCGCAGTGACGGCATAGGTCTCATTAAAACCCAGATGACGTTGATACAGCGCCTGATGTTCTATCATCACCCCTTTCGGCTGCCCGGTTGAACCGGAGGTATAGATGACATAAGCCAGATGTTGTGGCGTCAGCTCGGCTACCCGCGGGTTACTGTCCGGCTGGTCTGGTAGGATATTCGAGCCAAGTACCGTCAGCTCAGTCAGAGCCTGTTCACCAAGCGCCGCCCGACCAGCTTCATCAACCAATACCACTGACGGTGCCGTATCATTCAGGATATACGCCAGACGTTCTCCCGGATAAGTCGGATCCAGCGGCACATAAGCCCCACCCGCTTTCAGCACCGCCAACAAAGCCACCACTACCGCCGGTGAACGTGCCATGCAAATCGCCACCCGCTGATCCGGTATGACACCCAACGCAATCAATTGGTGGGCAAGACGGTTGGCACGAACATTTAATTCGGCATAACTGAGCGTTTGCCCTTCATAGACTAACGCGGTCGCTTCTGGGGTTTTCTCTACCTGTTGTTCAAACAGTTGGTGAATACATAATGGGTCAGGATAGGGGATTTCCGTGGCATTCAAGGTTTCCAGTAACAGTGTACGCTCCGTTTCAGGCAGGACATTCAGCACACGTACCGGCGTCTCCGGGGCCTGTTCAAGCGCTTTCACCAGACTTTCCAATGCCTGTTGCATATAACCGCATAGCCGATCGGGTTCAAACGGCTGTACCACCTGAGCAGTCAGCCCCAACGAGGAACCCCCATCCTCCACCGACAACCCAAATGGATAGTTAGTCCGTTCCTGTTCGCCCAAGAATTCAATCCCAGCCATCGTCTCATCCAACGCTGCCGGTTGCTCATTATGGCGATAGTTGAACAGGGCGCTAAAGAGTGGGGTTTCACCCTGTACCCCACTGCACCGCTGAGCCAGCGCCAATGAAGCATGCTCATGCTCCAACAATTCAGCCAATCGTAGATGCACCGCCCGTACGCTATCCTCTACCGCGGTCTCATCAATATCCAGTCGCAACGGCAAGGTATTCATAAACAACCCCATGCCATTGTCTGCCCCTTCCCCCGCCGCCATACGCCCAAACAGGACGGTGCCAAACACCACTTTTTCCTGACCACTGGTATGCGACAACACTTGCGCCCAAGCCAGATGACACAACGCCGCCAGACTAACACCCAAACGCCGGGCCTGACTGCGCAGGCGATCATTTAACGTAGCGGTCAGCATCCGGTGGGATTCCGTCATGCGAGATCCATCACGATGCACCTCCGCCAGCCCGAATGGCAACGTTGGTTCATCCACCGCCGCCAACATGTCGGTAAAGAAACGGGTATGCGCTGCTTGACTCACTCCCAGCCGGGACTGAGCCACCAGATTGCGGAAAGGGGCCGGCGTAGGCAGGTGCTCTTCCTGCCCGGCAAAATAGGCCCGCACCTCACGGTGCATCACTTCCATCGTTTCATGGTCGCCAATCAGGTGATGCTGCAATTCCAGTAAGAACCAACGACCATCCGTTTCCTGAGCGATAACAAAATGCAGTAACGGAGCCTGTCCCAGATCAAGACGATACTGACTCGGATCAAAACGCCGGGTTAACTGGTCAATGACTGAGCCGTCAGCCGGGTCTAGCGTCAGTTCCGTCACCGGCAACTGTGCCCGGCGCCAAACCACCTGTGCCGGGGCTGACAATCCTTGCCAAATAAAAGCCGTCCGCAAGGTGTCATGGCGATCAATCGCCTGTTGCACCGCCGCCAGATAACGGTCCAGCAGAGCTCGATTAGCAAAGACTACCGGGTAGAGCAACAGATACGGGTCGCCTTCCTGTTCCAACAGGTGGTGGAACAGAATACCGTCCTGCAACGGCGACAACGCATAGATATCCTGAATATTGGTCATCCCGCCCGGTACCAGTTCAACGATGCGATCAATATCAGTCTGAGTCAGATCAATCAGCGGCAACATCTCCGGCGTCAGTGCCGTGATGGCGGGAGTGATGACGTTAGGCGGTATCATCACCGCCTGATGTTGCCCCAACGCCTGAGCCAATGCTGACAGCACCGGAGACTGGAACAGATCACGCGCCGTTAGTGTCAACCCCAAGTGACGCAGGCGTTCAATCATGCGTACCGCGAGCAACGAATGGCCGCCCAATGCAAAGAAACTATCATGCCGACTTATCTGCTCAATGCCCAATAATTCACGCCAGATAACCGCCAGAGCGATCTCAGCCTCCCCTTGTGGCGCTTCATAAATCTGACGGGCAAAATCTTCCTCCCGCAGTGCCGGTAATGCCCGGCGATCCAACTTACCGCTCGGGGTCTGCGGGAAAGTATCCAGACGCACAAAAGCGACCGGGACCATATAGTCAGGTAAAATCGCACTCAAGTATTCACGTAAATCAGCAGCTAATCTTTCATGCTCTTGTGCCGCCACATAGGCGACCAGCCGTTTGTGCTGCCCGTCATCCAGCACCAGCACCGCCGCTTCTTGTACCGCCGGGTGTTCCACCAAACGGGTTTCAATTTCCCCCAGCTCAACCCGGAAGCCACGGATCTTAACCTGCTCATCGTTACGGCCCAAGAATTCCAGCTCACCGTCCGGCAGAAAGCGGGCCAAATCCCCGGAGCGATACATCCGCGCATCGGATTCCGAACTAAAGGGGTCCGGCAAAAAACGTTCCGCGCTCAATGCAGGTCGGTTCAGATACCCCCGCGCCACACCCACGCCACCAATGTACATTTCGCCAATGCCACCCAATGGAACCGGTTGCCCCTCTCTGTCCAACAGATAGATGCGGGAATTTTTAACCGGCCGACCGATAGAGCGGGCATCTTCCGGGGATAATATTTCCTTATAGGTCACCGTCACGGTATTTTCCGTCGGGCCATAACCATTCAACAACCGGGGCCGGTGGCCTTCCTGCATAAACCAGTCCTGAACAGCGTTCTTTTTTACCGACTCACCACCAATCATGACGAGCCGGAGGCAATCCGGCAGTGGTAACCCGGGATCTCTGGCCGCCAGTTCAGACCAGAATAAGGTCGGCAGAGAAACGATCGTAATACGATGTTGCCGGGTTAAAGCAATAAATTCCCGTACCGAAGCTAGCCAGCTATCATCCCGGATAACCAGTGTGGCTCCGTTACACAATACCGAGAAAAATTCCTCTACTGAAACATCAAACGCAAAAGCGGCAAATTGTAACACCCGATCTTGCTCAGTGACGGCATAAGTGTCATTAAAGCCCAGATAACGTTGATAAATCGCCTGATGTTCTATCATCACCCCTTTCGGCTGGCCGGTTGAACCGGAGGTGTAAATCACATAGGCCAGATGCTGTGGTGTCAATGCAGTCACCAAGGGATTGCTGTCCGGTTGGTCAGGTAGGATATTCGGGTCAAGCACGGTCAACCCAGCTAGCTCGACGTCACCCAACGCCGCCCGCCCGGTCGCATCAGCCAATACCACCGCCGGGGCAGTATCATTTAGGATATACGCCAGACGTTCCGCCGGGTAGGTTGAATCCAGCGGCACATAGGCCCCACCCGCTTTCAGCACCGCTAGAAGCGCCACCACCATCGCCGGGGAGCGTGCCACACAAATCGCTACCCGCTGGTCCGGTACGACACCCAATGCAATCAATTGGTGCGCCAGCCGGTTAGCGCCAGCATTTAATTCTGCATAACTGAGGCGCAGCCCTTGATACTCTAACGCCGTGGCCGCCGGAGTTTGTTCTACCTGTTGCTCAAATAACTGATGAATACATAACGGATCAGGATAGGGAGTTTCAGTCGCGTTCCAAGTTTGCAGTAGCAATGTACGTTCAGCCTCTGGCAACAAATTAAGCTGCCCAACGGGAATTTCATCCCCCATCCTTTTCGATGCGGCCAGCACCTGTAAGTGCTCGCTCATCCGCAAAACGACTTCCGTACTCAGGCGGTTTTCATCATAGATCCAGCGAAAACCCCCCAGTGCATTTATCTGGAGGGTCAACAATTCGCCGGATACCTTTTGATCACGTGGCCTATCACCCTTTATCAACGAGACAGCGATTCGCCACGGTCGGCTTGTTGCCAACGCCGGGATAGCATGCAATGAAGGAGAGCAAGAGAAGAGATCACAACTCAATGTGCCGTGCTGCGCCAACCGGAACAACTCGTCATCAATCCAGCCAGCGACCTCACGCCAAGGCTTATCAAACGCAACCTCAACGGCCATAGGCACTACCGGCGCCAGATTTGCCGATTCATCTTTTACCTTATCCACGCTCCAACCGATTTGGAATACGGTCTGCTGAGTCAAACGCGCAAGGTAAATGACAAAAGTCTGTAACAACGCTCGCAATGGCTCCTCTTCACCATTTTTTGACAGAGGGGGCTGCCAAGCGCTCATTGCCCATATAGGTTCTGTTTGGTCTCCGGCGGTTTCGAAAGGTAACTGGAGGGGTTGCAAAGCAGCAAGACGCTCATACCAGAATAATTCACTGGATGTGAGTCTTTGAAGGATATTCTTTGTATTTCGAGTTTGTTGTGAAACGTCATTTGCATCGGTTATATTTTCTGACGTCTGAGTTTTAAATGCACTTCCCACTTTAGCAATATTATTTTTCATCTACTACTACCTCAACGAATCTGTTAGAAATTTGAGAACCGTCATTCCCGGACAGTCATCACTAATGTTTCTCTCCTACTTCTTGCCCAAAAATAAAAATGGACACATCTGCTATCCATCCAAGAGACTCAGATATCGGATGCACGGCCCGATTAATAACGGCCACTTAGCCAATCTTCAATGCCAATTATCCTGACAACAGACTGAGATATTCCATTTTTGTTCCTATTTTTCAGATAAGCTTGATTAATTCACTGCAATTTTTTTACTTATCCTAAATTCCATAATTAAAAACTTAACCATTAACTGCATTTATTATTCATAATTACCCAATAACCTTTAACTTTATCTGTTTTCAATTAATACCTAATTAAAATGATTTCAAAAATAAATTAAGTATTTTAAAGATAAAAAATACCAATTTATATTTAATTATCAAAATATTACTTTGATAATCATCTGTGAAATAACCCTCCACCGCGATGCATCTTGAAATCCATTGGGTATATATTAATTCCAAATACACTTATTCAAGAGGTATAAAATAACCCTGTGCATTCAATTATATCAAAATATAACGCCAAGCTAAAAATAATTCATAAAAAATTATTTTTCAACAATAAGACAATACCGCTAACGAATATAACACAAATGGATAAATATAAATTACATTTAACTTGATGACATATTGTTTTGTAATAATTATAACATGAAAAAAAATATAAATGTTATTATATCCAGAACCACCAATAAACAATTTAAAATTAAAATAACTTAATTTTCCATAGCTTCATAATAATACACAACGTAATCTATATATTACTCAATAATATTGACTATCGCCCAAATTAAATAAGTTTCCATAATTATGCTCCACTTCCAACCAGCCCTTGTGTACCAAGACATACAGCCTTTCCATCCAAGCGGTCCGTAGAATCAATGAGATAGGCTACAGAACCAATATTGTTCAAAAAGAAAACAAAAGACATAAGTGTATCGGTATTATGGAAAGCTATTTATAATCTTAATCACTCTTTAACTTAGGATCAGAATGCCAAGCACCATCCCATAACATTTAAAAAACCTGTTGATAAATCGTCACCGCTTTTGGGAGTAGCGATGTCAGAAAATGAAGTATTGGACGGTATCTTTGGTACTGTTATCCAAGTATCCTCTGGATGAAGGATTTCTTTCGTAAAATTTATCTAAAGCATCCATAATAAGTAATCTGTTGTTTGGAATTTATCTTAATATAGTGTTATGCACTAAAAATATACAATTCAAATTATAAGCCAAGGTTTATTTTTACTTGTAAGGATACTTTTTTAGGGTATTTTAAGACGTAGGGTTTTAGCAAAATCCATTGTAAATTTTTCTCTTAATGAGAATGACAATTATTATGTGAATCCAAGATTAATGGAAATATAAGTAATCGATATTTTGATAAGATGGTTATTATTATGCGAATGCAAGTTAAAAACTCATTTAAATGAATGGCTTTCATAAAGTAGTTGTTGTAAATATAATATTTTCTCGTTTTTCCTTTTCTGATATTTTATTCTTTAGGCTCTTCTATTAATGCATTCGGTAAAGATTTGCCTGAGGAAATCTGAGACAATGTTTTTTGTAACTTGGTAGAAATACTATAAATGGTAATGACTAACTAATAAGACAGAGAAACAGATTGTGGCAAACAAAGAAAAACGGCCTCACCATGACGGATTATTCAAATATTTTTTAACGCAGCCTGAAACGGCCAGGGAGTTTTTATCCCTTTATCTGCCCGAAGAAATCCAGTTGTTGTGTGATTTAGCCACATTGAAACTGGAGCCCGGCAGTTTTGTGGATGAGCATTTACGTCAACTGCACAGTGATGTGTTGTACTCGGTCGAAACGGCCCGGGGACAGGGCTATATCTATTGCCTGATTGAACATCAGTCCACCCCTGACCCGTTAATGGCCTGGCGGCTGATGTATTATGCCATGTTAGCCATGGCGGCTCACCTGAAAAAAGGCCATACTGAACTCCCGTTGGTGGCACCTCTGCTGTTTTATCATGGTGAGATTCGGCCGTATCCTTACTCAAACCGGTGGCTGGATTGTTTTACGCTCCCTGAACAGGCGGCTCGCTTATACCGTCAGGCGTTTCCGTTGGTGGACGTCAGTGTGCTCAGCGATGAAGAGATCCTGACGCATAAAGGGGTTGCCCTGATGGAGCTGGTGCAAAAACATATTCGCTGCCGGGATATGCAGGAATGGCTCCTCCAATTGGTGGAACTCTTGAATGCGGGGTATAATACAACTGAGCAGCGCAATGTGGTGTTACTCTATATTTTACTGAATGGACATACGCTGGATCTCTCACAATTTGTCCATCAACTGATTGAACAATCTCCGGAGCATGAAACGATGTTGATGACTATTGCAGAACAGCTTGAACAAAAAGGGCTTGAGCAAGGTATCAAGCAAGGTATTGAGCTAGGTCGAGAGGAAGGCCGAGAAGAAGGCCGAGAAGAAGGCCGAGAAGAAGGCCGAGAGGAAGGCCGAGAGGAAGGCCGAGAGGAAGGTATTGAACTAGGCCGAGAGAAAGGTAAAGTGGAAACGGCTCGTGCCTTATTACGGCATGGCGTGAGTTTGGACATTATTGTTACCAGTACCGGACTGAGCCGAGATAAAATTGAAGCGTTAAATTAATCTTCTCTTTTACAGCAAAATGCCGATATTCAAAATCGGCATTTTTGTTCCTATTTATAGGGAGCAAAATGACACCTTAAGAGCATGGGGAATGCGATTAGGTGAGTTGTTTGCGGAAACAAAATGACTTGTTCTGTTCCGTCAAAACCTCAATGTTCATGCGCCTGATGTGACGGTTTATTATTGATTTTGGCATCCAAACAGAGTTCATATACCCAATGGATTTCAAGATGGATCGCGACGGCAAGGGAGCGAATACGCCATTAATTAATAACCAAAGAGGAACTAGCCTCCTATAAACTTACCTGCACTTAATTAATCAAACTGGCGAAGGACAAAAATAACTTGCATAAAATAACCTCTTTTGGTAGCTATAATTGAGAACACTAATGTCAATAATGAGGGCAAACTGAATGACTAAATTAATTCTTACGCTGTCTATTATCCTTGGTCTTACAGGGTGTGTTTCGCAGAAACAACCACTTTCTCTTGATTACATCGCAGGTAATGAAACATTTCATTTATCCAAACCTTGTGTAGAACAAGCTCTTTCTGCAAAAGAAATCGGTGATGATTTACCTGTGAATGCCAATAACATTTTTATTAAGGTTAAGAAAGGGCTGAATTGTAGTGACCGATTCAAACTTTTTTTAGCAAGAAACTTAGGGAAAGAGCTGTTTATTTACTTTGATGGTAAACCAGTTATCAAAACCAGACTTGGTTCGATGATTCATCCAGAAGAAGGCTTCCATCAAGCAGTAAAATCGAAATCATTGTCAGATGAAATTCTTAGAGCCTTGAATTAATGAAGGGCCTATGGTTGCTACCCTTATGTTTCATTTATCCTTCGAAAAAAGCAAATCATAGGCTCAACACGATCTTCTCCACTCACTCTTTTGATCATCAATTAATCGACAAAATAGAAAATAATCATTCATTCATAATTTTCCTATCCCCAAAGACAAATAAAACCGCGCTTAATACCTAAAATGAGTAACTCCTACCATACCAATTAATAATTATCACACACTATTAATTAATATTCCCTAAAAATATTCATTACTTATAATCAGGCCGCTTTATTAAATGCGAACTAAATAATCGCGAAATAAATATTTTCAGCATAAATAATAACCGCCATAAGGCAGGTTGCTGCGGTAGCTATAGCTATAGCTCGGAGCTAATCAAAACCTTAGTGTTAATCAAAACAATCTATACCCAATGGATTTCAAGATGCATCGCGGCGGCAAGGGAGCGAATCCCCGGGAGCATAGCAAACTATGTGACCGGGGTGAGTGAGTGCAGCCAACAAAGAAGCAACTTGAAAGATGACGGGTATATAACGCTTTGTTTATCTTTTAAACATAAATAACCAATCAAGGAATAAATCATGTCTACAACTCCAGAACAAATCGCTGTTGAATATCCGATCCCTACTTATCGGTTTGTTGTCTCAATTGGTGATGAGAAAGTCCCTTTTAACAGTGTTTCCGGGCTCGATATTTCTCATGACGTCATCGAATATAAAGACGGCACCGGTAATTATTATAAAATGCCCGGCCAACGTCAGGCGATCAATATTACGCTGCGTAAAGGTGTCTTCTCCGGTGATACTAAACTTTTTGATTGGCTTAATTCTATTCAACTTAATCAGGTCGAGAAAAAAGATATTTCAATTAGTTTAACCAACGAAGCCGGCACTGAAATCCTGATGACCTGGAGCGTGGCAAATGCCTTCCCAACTTCATTAACCGCTCCTGCTTTTGATGCCACCAGCAATGAAGTCGCGGTTCAGGAAATTAGCCTGACCGCAGATCGAGTCACTATTCAAGCGGCTTAAGACTCATTTATAAAGCTGTTTACTCAAAATATTGCACAATAATTGGAGGCAACATGCCAACATATTCCTATCCCGGCGTTTATATTGAAGAGGACGCTTCACCCGCACTCTCCGTTCGTTCCAGTGCAACAGCAGTGCCGGTCTTTGCTGTTGCAAACAACAGTTCATTAATATCAGATAAACCCTATATTCGTGTTAGTAGTTGGATGAACTATTTGACACTAAAAGGCGGAGAACCATTTAATCCCAAGAATATCCTTGACGTTTCACTGCGTGCCTATTTTATTAACGGCGGTGGATATTGCTATCTCGTCAAAACTAAAGAGTTAGAAACACACGTGCCAAAACTTGACGATGTGACATTATTAGTTGCTGCCGGAGAAGAGATCAATGAGGTGACAGGGAAACTTTGTCAACCGGGCAAAGGGTTATTTGCCATTTTTGACGGCCCACAAAGTGATACCGATATAAAAGAACCAGAAAAAGCGCTCAAATCTTATTCCCCTACTGCTTATGGCGCAGTTTATTACCCTTGGCTGACCGCTGAATGGGGAGAAAATAAAACCGCCATTGATATTCCGCCCAGTGCGGTTATGGCCGGTATCTATGCCAGTGTCGATAACAGCCGGGGGGTTTGGAAAGCACCCGCTAACGTTCCGATTCAGGGCGGATTACAACCTAAATACCCAGTAACCGATGATCTGCAAACGCAATATAACCAAGGCAAGGCACTGAATATGATCCGTACCTTTCCTAAGAGCGGCACGCTGGTTTGGGGTGCCCGTACACTTGAGGACAGCGATAACTGGCGTTATATCCCGGTCCGCCGCCTGTTTAACAGTGCAGAGCAAAATATTAAAAATGCCATGAATGCCATGGTATTTGAACCCAACAGCCAACCCACTTGGAAAGCCGTCCACCGCGCTATCGATAACTATCTCCATACTTTGTGGCAGCAAGGCGGGTTGATGGGCAATAAAGCCGAACAAGCTTATTTCGTCCAAATCGGTAAAGGTCTCACCATGACCGATGACGATATCAAGCAGGGCAAAATGATTGTCAAAGTGGGTCTGGCGGCAGTTCGTCCAGCCGAATTTATTATCTTGCAGTTTACGCAGAACATCGCTCAATAATCGGAGGCAACATGCCAGCTATACCAACTACACCAACTTATCCTGGCGTCTATATTGAAGAAGATGCATCACTGGCTCTCTCCGTTAGCCAAGGGAACACGGCAATCCCGGTTTTTATTGGCCGTTTCTCACCGAAAAAAATCAGCGCAACGCCACAAATAACACGCGTGAGTAGCTGGTTGGATTTCACTAATCTGTTCAATGTGGGTTGTATTACGTCGGTAACCGTCAAATCAACTGAGTCTACTCCACCCCCTTCCCTTTCTGTTCCTGAGAAAAGCGAAGGTCATGCAGATAACAAACACAACGCAGAAACTAAAGCTAATGCGGAAGCCCAAGACTATGCAGCAGTTGCCCCTGTAACAAAGCCTACTCTTCACGTAGACGGTAAAAGCACTCATTACATTCATCAGATGATTACCGTAACCTACACGACAAGCAGTGATGCTTTAAAACTTTATTTCCAAAATGGTGGCGGACCTTGTTATATCCTGCCAATTTCTAATTCAGAAGAGACCAACATACTGGCATTAATCCCTCAGTTAATTGAGCAGGCTTTAGACATTACCTTGATCGTCTGCCCTGAACGGGATTTTTCTTATCAGAATGCAATATATGGCAGCCTGACCCCTTTATTAAAAGCAGGATATTTTCTTATCGCGGATAATCCAGATAAAACACCCATCATCAGCGCTAATGTGCCTTCACAAACCGCGACTTATTATCCGGCAGTGAAAACCTCACAACTTATTCAGATGGAGGAGAGTAGCGTCACGGTTTCAGGTTATCAGGATGCAAAAGTTACCCATCTGGCAGAACTCAAACAGCAAAACTCAGGACTCTATAAGCAAGTTATCGAGGCAATAAAACAAAAAATTGCTGATAACAAAAAACTCATTCCCGCCAGTGCAGTGATGGCAGGTGTCTATTGTGCTACCGATGCTCGTCGGGGCGTCTGGAAAGCACCGGCGAATGTTGTTCTCAGCGGGATTAGTGATGTAGCGGATCGGCTCAGCGACAATGAACAAAGCACCATGAATCAAAAAGGTATCAATGCTATTCGCTATTTCACCAACAAAGGTTTTGTCGTCTGGGGCGCACGTACTCTGCAAGATGATGATAACTGGCGCTACATTCCGGTTCGGCGTTTATTTAATGCGGCAGAACGGGATATCAAGCAAGCCATGCGATTTGCCGTGTTTGAACCCAACAGTCAACCCACCTGGGAACGGGTCCGCTCAGCCATTGACAACTATCTCCATCAACTCTGGCAGCAAGGGGCACTGGCTGGTAATAGCCCGCAGGAAGCCTATTTTGTCCAGATTGGTCAAGGTGTCACCATGTCCGACATTGACATTAAACAAGGTAAAATGGTGGTTAAGGTTGGGATGGCGGCGGTCCGTCCGGCTGAATTTATTATCCTGCAATTTTCGCAAAATGTAACACAGTAACCATACTAAGGCGCGGTTCGCCGCGCCTGTTCTAGTGAGGAACCGAAAATGGAAATAAAACAGCCCGGCGTCACCATCACGGAGAACCTGCTATCCCAGCAACAAGATGAGGCGTTTATCGGTGTGCCGGTTTTTATCGGCTATACTCAACCGAGTAAAAACAATCATGCTAAAAACAATCATGTTAGTGACAAAACCGCCGTCAAGCTCAACAGCCTGACCGATTTTACCCTGTCATTTGGTGAATCAGGATTAATATACTATTCCGTGCGTCACTTTTTTGACAACGGGGGTCAACAAGCCTATGTGCTGTCGTTAGGATCTGATAAACCCCGCGGCGATTTTCACTCATTGAGCTTTACCCTACAGCAAGATTGGGTTAAACAAGCGATTGCGGCACAGAGTGCTATCACGCTGATTGTGGTTCCCGATATTGTCTATCTGAATCAGATGGATGCTCCCGATTCGGAAATCGATCAATACGACAAGATTCAGTTCTGGCTACAATTTTGGCAATCAGTACTTAGTCTCTGCCAGTGCCGACGCGGCATCATGGGATTGCTGGATGCCCCCGATGATCCCGCCCTAGCCGCGAAATGTTTAACGCATCTCTCTTCCAGTGATCGGCAATGGGGTGCCGCATACTGGCCAAGATTGAACAGTGCCTATCAGGAACAAGATCGGCCTGTTGTTCTTTCGCCGACTGCGGCGGTGGCCGCCGTCATTCAGCGTCACGATAACCAAATGGCGGTCTGGCACGCCCCCGCGAATGTCGCGTTAGCCAAGGTGATAAGCCCAATACGCTCTCACATTGAAGCCGATGCCCTGTTTAATCAGAATGGCCCTTCGTTGAATCTGGTGCGCAGCTTCCCCGGCAAAGGGATCAAGATCTGGGGATGCCGTACGCTGGACAATACCCCCGATTCTCCCTGGCGCTATATCCAGACACGCCGTCTGGTTTCCTATATCGAAGCCCATATGACTCAACTGGGCCGGGCCTTTGTGTTTGAACCCAATAACGCCATCACCTGGATGAAGTTTAAAGGTCAGGCTTACAACTGGTTACGTCAGTTATGGCTAAATGGCGGACTGCGCGGTACGCAGGAAGATCAAGCATTTGAGGTGTTGCTGGGGGTTGACGAATCGATGAGCGAAGCGGATCTACGGGCCGGGAAAATGATCATGAAGATCAGGCTGGCGCTACTCATTCCGGCGGAATTTATCGAGTTGAATCTGACATTTGATACCCGTACCGGGATCACCCATTAAGCAGGGGAAAAATATGAACAATTTATACACCCCGTCGGTGTCACACCGTTTTATCGCCAGTTTTCTGTTTAACAATATCCCCAGTCCACTCGACATTGCCTTTCAACGGATATCGGGGCTGAGCCGTGAACTGCAAACCACCCAACACAGTCAGGGCGGAGAAAATGCCAGAAACGTTTGGCTAGCGGAGAAGATCCAGCACGGTAGCTTGGTACTGGAACGCGGTGTTATGACCGTCACGCCGCTGACCTGGGTGTTTGATCGCGTCCTGCGCGGCGAGAAAGCCGTGTATGCCGATGTGGTTATCATGCTACTGAATGAACATTCAATTCCCGTGGCAAGCTGGACATTAAGTAACGCCCTGCCGGTTCGCTGGTCTACTGGCGACCTTGATGCCAATAGCAATACGGTGCTGGTGAACGCGCTGGAATTACGTTATCAAGATATGCGTTGGTTAGGAGTGAAAGCATGACTGTTGAAATTAAGGAGCTGATTATTCAGGCTAAAGTGACCGATTCAGCGAGTCACTCGGTCATTCCACGAACACTGACGCAGGAAGTGCTGGATAACGCCGACCTGATTGAAAAAGTGAAACAAGCAGTATTAGATGCATTGCGTGAAACAGGAGGTCATTATGAGCTTAATTGAACGCAGCCTGTCCAAACTCACCCTCACCGCTTTCAAGGACCGTGAGGGGAAAACCTCGGTAGGCAGTTTACAGGCAATGTATAACCCCGATGCCATCCAGCTCGATTATCAAACCCGTTATCAGCAGGATGAAAGCATTAACAGTGTCAACCAAAGCAGCCGCTATGTGTTATCCCAACCGGCGGGACTGTCATTAGTCCTGTTATTTGACGCCACCATGCCCGGCCACAACACCCCGGTAGAAACGCAATTGGCAACGCTAAAAGCCTTATGTGCCGTGGATGCCAGTACTCACGTTCCTCACTTTCTTAAAATCAAATGGGGCAAAATGCGTTGGGGAAACAAAGGCTATTTTGCCTGTCGGGCCAGTGGTCTCAGCCTTCATTACACCCTGTTTGATCGGGATGCCACACCGTTGCGGGCCAGCGCTACCCTATCTCTGGTGGCAGATGAAAGCTTTGTGATTCAAGCCACCGAGCAGCAATTAAAATCACCCCCGGCTACTGCGGTTAACGTCACGGATATGCTCTCCCTGCCGTTGATCGCCTTAGGCGCCGGCGCTTCTTTGGCGGGAGGTATTGATTATCTCTCGCTGGCCTGGCAAAACGGTCTGGATAATCTTGATGACTTTACCCCCGGACAAACGTTGCAAGCACAGAGGAAAGCATGAAGATACCAGCGATAACGATCAAAATAGACGGCAAAGCCCTCAGTCAATTTACGGTTATCACTCTGACCGTTAACCATCATATTAATGGCATCCCCTCGGCTAGCATCACGCTAGGGATCGCCGGTGATGCCTGCCATATTTTTGATGCCAAGGCACAAGCTGAACTGGCAAGTTGCCGCCCTAATCATCAACTTAGCGTGCAGATCGAAAAAGCCGTGGTGTTTAAGGGGATCATCGTTCGGCAAACATTGGGGCTTAAAGGTCAAGACAGCATCATTACTCTGACCGCCAAACATTCGTTGCAAAAATTAACTCACAACTTTCACTCGCAACTGTTCAACAAACAGAGTGATGAGGCGATTATCAAGAAGTTGTTTAGCCAAGCGGGTATCCCTGTCACGATAAAACCAGCCCCTCAGCTTAAAACGGTGCATGAGCAAATGGTGCAATTTCGCTGCAATGACTGGGCTTTTCTAAAAAACCGGCTGTTCGCGACCCGTACTTGGCTGCTGCCCGGCAACGATAGCGTGACGCTGGTCACCCCGGAATCCCTTAATCGGTCAACCGTGCATACCCTCCACCAGCGAGCCAACCATCAGGATGCGGTGCTATTTGAAGCGAATCTGCAATGGGATAACCAACGCAATCCCAAAACAGTGAATGTACAATCCTGGGATATCGCCCAACAGAAGCTGTCTCCAGCCCATCAGGTAAAAAACAGCGGCCTTGGTCGCAATCAACTCGCCACAGACAACCTGACATCATTGACCAACCAACCATGGCAGTGGGTTTTCAGCTATCCATTGGATAATGAACAGGCTAAACAGCTTGCTCAAGGTATCCTGAATAACCGCCGAAGCCACAACGTCTCCGGTAATTTTGAAGTCGAAGGTGATAACCGTTATCAAACGGGAGATATTCTGGCGTTAAACGGCTTTGGTCAGGGGATGGATGGTCAGGCGATTATCACCGGTGTCAGTCAGACCCTCAATCAACGGCAAGGCTGGCGTACTCGGCTAACGCTGGGGCTACTACCGGAAACAGAGCACGTTGTCCCACAGGCGAAAGAGTTGCATGTCGGGATCGTGGAAAAATACCAGCGAGATAGCCAATCATTAGGCCGCATTCCGGTCAAAATACCGGCGTTAAACTTAACCAACGGCACCCTTTTTGCCCGCCTAGGTAAACCTTACGCCAGCCATGAAAGTGGTTTTTGCTTCTACCCTGAACCGGGGGATGAGGTGATTATCGGCTTCTTTGAATGTGATCCTCGCTTCCCGGTGATATTAGGCTCGATGCACAATCCTAAAAACAAAGCGCCGTTAGAACCGAGTGAAAAAAATCCGGTGAAAACCTTAGTGATTAAACAGGGGGAAAATCAGCAAGCATTACTCTTTAATCAGCAAGATAAAACCCTCGCATTAAATAGCGGAAAACATACCTTATCTCTGCAACAGGATAAAGATATCACGCTTAATTCCGCTAAGAATCTTATTACCCATGCTCAGGAAATTAAAATAGAGGCGCAAAAATCGCTGTCCGCCTCTGGAAAATCCGGCGTAGATATTAAAGGTGCGAAGATTAACTTAACACAATAATAAGGCAGTACGATGACAGACAAAGCATTAGCCAATAAAGTATTAGCTGATATTTATGGCCGGGGCTGGGCATTTCCGCCACAGTTTTCGATAAAAGATCATTCTCATCCTGAAATACCCACCGGCGTCACCATAGCGGAAGGCGCAGAGAATGTTCGCCAGAATATGAAAATCCTTTTTCTCACCGAACCCGGCGAACGGATTATGCGTGAAAATTACGGCTGTGGCCTGAATGATTATCTGTTTGCCAATATCAGTGACGAATTGATGGCAGAGATGCAAACCCGGATTGAAGAGCGGGTACTGCGCTATGAACCGCGCGCAAATATTACCGAGATTCAGGTAAACCAGAGAACGGATTTACCTAATACCCTGCATATTCAGGTCACTTACGCCCTGAGAGGCAGCGAAATCAGCCAGCAACTTGAAGGTGTCCTTGAAGTTAGCGAGGGCCAGTTACGGGTGAACCTATGAGCAAACAACTGGTCGTTGATGGCGACAATTTGCTGTTCGAACCGTTATTCGGCAACCGGCAGGTCACTATTCTGGGACCGGCAACCATCCGGGGCAGCGGACACGCCCAAATTCAGGGCAAAAAGATCGCCATTGTCGGCGATGAAAAAAAGGTGCAACTTCAAGCGCAATATATCACCCCAAGCCACCCAGTTCCCGGCATGGGGATGGTCACCATTGCGCAATTGGATGCCAGCCAGCAGGTAAACTTCTGCCGTAGTCCAGTCACGGTGATTGTGGTCGGGCAACAATTTATCGCCCGTTTTACCCCGACACAGCCAGCCAATAATCCATCGAGTGGCCCGGATGTGACAGCCCCCAGTATGGGCAAAGGCCGGTTTATTGCCAGCCAATATGCGGTCACTGCCGGATAAATACCTTTTTAACTTTATTTTAAATAACAGGCGGTAAAAATATGGGACAAGCTGAGTTAGAAAATAAACTCTCTGCTATTGTGCCGGATACTGTATTTAAACTTGATGAAAGAAGTACGCTAGATATTTTAAATTGGCTTAAAGCTTACGCTAAAGAAATTCCTTTCGATCAAGAGAAAAAACAGTTCTGGGATAGTTTCTACTTTATTCAAGAAAATAATCCTCAACAACTAGCGGATATTTACCAAAATGTAAATAAAGCTGATGGCCTTTTACCGGCACATCAAGCTTTTGTTTTGGCTTTTTTAACGTTATTAGAAACAACTAATCGATTATTAAATACCTTTCCGGCCCGGCACCGTGATCTTTATTACCGGGAATTATTGGGACTGAAACCCAAAAAAGCGCAAGCAGATAAAGTTGCTATCGGTATTACTCTGAATACGGACAGTACAGAATTTCTGGTCGCCCGGGGAACGCTGTTTGACGCAGGACAAGACAACGCAGGTAATCCGTTACAATATGCATCTGATACGGATTTACTGGCGAATCAGGGAAAATTAACCGATCTACGTTGGCATCGGCAAGTTGGCAATGTCTTGAAATCAGCAATACTATTAAGTGACTCAGACAACATTGAATTCCCCAAAAACGGTATTCAACTTTTTAGCGAAACATCCAATGATCTTGAGGTTCAATCTGCCCCTCTGAATGGGAGCAAAGCAAATATATCATCATCAATCCATGACACATTCTACTTAGGCTTTACCAATGTATTACCGGGACAAACTCTATCTCTCTATTGGCAATTAGCAGGCATTAAATCGCTCGCGTTATCTTGGTTTTATCTCAACAAGAGCAATAGCTGGAGCAAATTAGACAAATTAGTTGATGACCAAACCCATAACCTGTTTAACCGGGGTATCTGGCGCACCTTATTGCCACAGGATGCGGCAAATCAGGCGGCTTTGATGCCGACGGGACGCTACTGGCTGAAAGCCGAAATAACGCATCAAACCGATCCGCAAGATTACCCACGTATTAATGGTCTACTGTATAACGCTACCACAGCGACGTTAATCAACACAGAATCTGTTGAGCAGGAACACTTTATCAACGGATTAGCCGCCGACAGCATTAAACAGCCGGTAAACACGGTTGTTGCCGTCAGCAACGTCACCCAACCTTGGGCCTCTTGGGATGGTCATCCGCAAGAAACCGAGCAAGCCTTCCTGACGCGGCTCCCGGCTCGGTTATCTCACCGTAACCGGGCGCTGAGTTGGGGCAACATTGTCACCTTATTAAAAGAGCAATTTGTCAGCCTGTTTGATGTCAAATACCCGTCTGCCAGTGAATTAACCAAAATCCCGGCACCGGAAAAACAGCAACTGATTGTGATCCCTGACAGCCGTTACAAAGATAACGATGACGCGCTGCGTCCAACGTTAAACCCCGCTCGGCTGGCAGAGATGGTCGAGTGGATCAAACAACTCAGCAGCCCTTGGGCAACCCTTGAGATCAGCAATCCCACTTACGTTGACGTTAATGTGAACTACCAAGTGACCTTTACCGCAGGCGTTAACCCCGACTACGGATATCATCAGCTACAACAGCAATTAAGCCGAAAATATATGCCGTGGGGCGAAAATACCGCTGTCGGCGTGACAACCGGTAATCGCATTGATTACTACCAATTATTCGCCACGATCCAACAATCCTCTCTGGTGGAACGCGTCACCGATTTAAGCCTAACCATCGCTAATCGAGTCGCGGGTGCCGTGGGTAAAAGTATCGAAGCCGCCGATAATGAAGTGCTGATTTTAGTCTGGTCAGAGCAGCGTCCCTCAAACCAAGGAGTTAACCCATGAGTCATCAGGATGCCCTGTTTCCCATCGTCAAAGACGATATTACCTTCGATGCCTTACTCGCTCAGGCCAAAACAGTGATTGAGCAGCAATCCGGCCAATGCTGGAGCAATACCAGTGAAAATGATCCCGGCATCACCTTATTGGAAGCCTGCTGTTATGGTGCCTCCGATCTGGCCTACCGCCACACATTACCACTGAGAGACCTTCTAACGCCAAAACCAGAAGACCAAACATCCGGCGACGGTATTTTTCCTCAGGAGTTCGGCCCACAACAAACACTGACCTGCGGCCCGATCACCGCGGAAGATTATCGCCGGGCTTTATTGGATTTACATAGCAGCGACACGGTTAATGAAACAAACAAAGGTTATTTTTTCTTTAATGATGCCCAATTAATTCGTGAACCTGAAAACCAACGTTATCAGTATTGGTATGACAAACAGAAACGTGAATATAGCTTTAAAAACTCCGGATCAGATAGCCAATTAACATTAAGAGGAAATTATTGGCTCTATTTACTCCCTAGTCGGGACACTGAAACTAATAAAACACTGGCTGAGGAGAGGCTGAAAACTTTCCTAAAAGATAACCGTAATCTGGGGGAATTCATCAGCAAAATTATCTGGCTGCAACCTACCGATCTCCCCTTGCAGATTGATATTGAACTTGAAGATAACGTCATCGATTTTGCTGATATTTTCGCTCAAGTTTATATGACGGCAGAACAGATGGTACTGCCAAAGCCCGAACGTTATACCACTCAGGCCATGAAAGATCAGGGTTACCATCATGAAGAGATATTTGCCGGCCCTTATTTACATCACGGTTGGATACCGACCTTACCTCAAGCCAAAGATTACACCGGCGATACGGTATTAAATCTCAGCCATCTGGTTAATCGATTATTAGCGATTAAAGGCATTCAGAGTGTAACCCGGCTGGCATTAGCGCATCACGACAAAACGATTACGCCATTGTCAGACGATAATTGGTCTTGGGAAATCGCTCAAGGATATTACCCCAAACTATGGGGTAACGATCCCTTAGCATTAATTACCTCAGCAAACAGCCCGCTTACCATTATTGCCAAAGGCAGCGTTAAAATTAGCGTTTCCAAACAACAGGTGGAAGACAAAATAATTGAAAAACCGCTAATTAATACACAATCGGAATTATTGAATTGGGGAAAATATCGTAAGATCTTGGATTACTATCCGGTAAGCAATAAATTACCGGCTTGCTATGGATTACAGACCTATGCCCGCAACCAACAGCAAATACAGTTGCATCAATTTATGCTACCGTTTGAACAAATGTTGGCTAACGGCTGTGCCGAACTCGCCCTTTTACCAAAACTATTAGCCTTTAAACAACGGGGAGAAACAGTATACGGCGCTCAATGGCCTTTTAAAGCCGATACTGTCAGTCAACAAGCCCATCAAAACATAGAAACTGATTTAATAGAAAAGCTCAATAATGATTCTCAAATCCATTATGATAAAGGCAATAATAAAGATAAAAACTATGCCAAGGAGCTGACAATTCTGGATTACCTATTAGGCTATTTTGGTACTCATCGCGCAGCCAGACCATTAACACTAAACACACTCGATTTTCTCAATACCCAACGCGGCTATCTGGCTCAACAACCGGAACTGACCTATCAACGTAATAATATTCGGATTGATAAAGTGTCGGCGCTACAAAAAAGAATTGCCGCCCGCTTGGGTTTAGGCGGGGAATGCTTCAGTAAAACACCTAATCTGGATGGCTTGCCTTTTTATTTAATTGAGCATCGTCAACTTTTGCCGATAAAACCCAATACGAAATTCGACGATAAACAAAAACCTGACGATCTAAAGGTAATTGAAGAGAGTTCAGGCTCTAAAAATCATCAACTCATCATCACACAGCAAGGTATTGCAGGTCGGTTATTACAAGGTCAGGTGATTAATCTGATAATTATTGAAGGTGATAGAGAGTTTATATTACGGAGCCAAATGATCACCGAAGTAACAGGAGATACCTTTTCCCTTAGTACGCGTAACAGCAGCGATTTGGAACGCAATCTGGATAGAATAAAACTGGCATTTAATAATGGTAATCTGCGCTGGCAAAATAGCCCAGTGTGGCTGGAAGATATGGATTATCAATTGGTTTATGCCGATGAGACATATAAAAATGCTACCGACGATCAACGTTGGATTACTTCCAGTGCTCAAAGCCCCTTCCCTGCCATGATTGAAATAGGTGACGAAATCACCCTGAAATATGTGATTACTCCCTCTGGGCCAGCCTCAAAAATATCACCTCGTACAGCTCTCGCTGAACCACCCGAATATGAACTCAAAGCGCGGGTGGTTAAATTTAATCGTATTCAAGGCAAGATATTAATTAAACGCAACCAAGACTCACCGAATAAAAACTTTCCAAAAGAGGCCGAAGCATGGCGTTATCGCTGGTATTTCTCCAGCGAAAAATACGCTTTGGCTGACCGCTTTTCATTTGTAGTTAGCGTAGTAGTGAATCGTCAGTTAATTGAGAATGACAAAGTTGATCCTTATAAATTGGAATCTTGGGTGAAAACAGAAATATTAGCTGAATTCCCCGCACATATTTCAATGATTATTCACTGGTTATCACCGGAACATTTTAAAGATTTTGCCAGCACCTATAAACGCTGGCAAAACAATGACGCCCCTTTAGGAGACGAAGCATACCATATTTTAGAAACCTTAACCTTGGGACGCCTACCTTCTGATGCAACCGGTATTGGTAATATGCGAATTGCCACTAAACAGCAACGTACCGAGGTAATTGGTGAGTCTGGCACTCAATGGAATGCAACAGTCATAACAAGTAATCAATTATTATATGTGCCTAAGCCGTAAGAATAGCTAAACTCAATGCAATTATTAATAAAGACAGTAGCAAAAATATAAACTAATTTATCCAATATAAAAATAAATTAATATAGCACTACAAAAGACTTATTTTAATATTAAATATCTTCTCCTGTTTAATTATACAGGAATACCTATAAGATATTTAAATCATAATAATTTAACACCATATAATATAGGATGATAAAAATGGAAAAAAAATCTAATCTATCTAATGCAAAATCCAATATGGAAAACATTAAATCAAATGGCCCATCAGCAGATGATTTAAAAAGGCGCTTTAAAGAAGGCAGTATTCCATTACAAACCGATTATGCCGATCTGATTAATATTGCTGATATCGGTCGTCGGGCTATTGGTAAAGCGCCCGGTCAAACGGATAACCCAAATTCAGCCCTGAAACTGAATAATGACGGTGCACTAGCGGTAAAAATTAACGACAACGGTGGTTTAAAAGCAGATGAGCATGGATTAAGTGTAAAAATCAAGAATAAAAGCCTGTCAGTTGATAATAGTGGATTAGCAATCAATGCTGGCGGAGGATTGAGAATTAACAACGATAAGCTTGAAGTCGGTAATTATCACGGTATTGAAATAGTTAATGAAGGGGTAAAAGTTAAAGCTGGTAATGGCATTAAGGTAGACAATAACGGTGTCAGTATTGATACCAATAAAGTACTCCCCACAGGAATGATCGTAATGTTTTCTGGTGATAGCGCTCCTACAGGTTGGGCTTTCTGTGATGGTAGTAATGGAACCCCAGATTTAAGAAGTCGTTTTGTCATGTGTAGTGAAACTATTTCTGAGACAGGGAAAAGCAGTAATAAAGCCAGTGGGGGTGGGAATAGAAAAAATTTTTCCATAAATACAGAACCAACTCAAGTTTCTGTCACTGTTAATGTGCAAGAAACTACATTAACAGTAGCACAAATACCTAAGCATGATCATATTGGAGGTATGCCTTACTGTTTGAATAATGCAATTAAATATGACAGATTTACTGATCAAACGACGGAAGATGCAATATATAATTCCAGCGACAATGACAAAGTAATGATGAAAACCGGATATCGTATTTACCCACACACATCAAACACAGGAGGAGGACAAGGACATAATCACCAAGCAACAGCCTCATCCCCTTCACATAATCACAGCGTTGATGTAATGCCGCCTTATTACTTATTAGCCTTTATTATGAAACTTTAATTCTATTCTACAAATACAGATTTAAATTACCTATTATTTACTCATTACCAAGGAAATATCAATATGACTTCGGAGCCAAATCTGTTAAATCGGATTACCATTACTATTGCAGCTAATAATCAACAGGTAGCTAAAAAAGTATTGCATGGCTCCCTGCTTAATCAAGCCAATATAAATCAATTACTCAATTCATACTTTGACGAATATAACATTCATCAGGATATCTCTTTAGAGACATTAACCCTTAATCTTGGTGAAATAAATCCCCATGACTTTAATTCATTATTCCCTGCTCGCCTAAAGTCTGAGCTGAATAAAGTACTTAACCAATATCAGATAAACAACCATCAAGAAGAAACTCTACTGAATAAACCAACATTTAATAAATTTACCGATAACTCTTCCGCATTATGCGATAATAATTTAATTGATGCGGAGAATTTCATTCACTCTTTATATCAACAAGATTTCCAACCAAACATAATGGAGGCAATAACATATAAGAAAGACATTCAGATTAATAAACTTATTGATCAATTAACACAAATAGAGAGAAAATGGATATTGCTACTGGCAAAAAGCTGCCTGTCTGAACATGGCATACAACGGCTTTTTGCTATCAAGCAACCCGCATTATTCATTGCCATTAACCGCAGATTATCCGAAAAAGTAAACAAACCACAACATCAAGAGGAGCTTGTCTCCTCCGCACAACTGATACTCAATGCACTGGAATATCTACAGCGGCATAATATTCAGGAAATACCTAAACCCGATGCTAAAATCATTTCCCGTATTATCACTGAACTTAATAACGGCGTACTTAATACCGATCCTATTATTAAGCTATTTCGCCAAGCTATGAGCCAAAACACGCCATTAACTAGTTGGCTAAAACAACTCTGGCAAACCATTTCTGTTTCACGGCTTTGCCAAAAACATCTGTCGGTTGAAGAATACCAATATCTATTGGCACGCTTTATGCCAAACCATATAGATAAAAACCTACCCGGTAAACAATCAACCATAAATAACGTTAATTTTTCAAATGTTCAGCAACATCAACCTCTGGTAAATCAGAAGGTCATGACCGAAGATCAGAAAATACTTTCAATATCAAACACTCCATGCCAAGTCAATAATGCCGGCATATTAATGCTCTGGCCGATGCTACCCGCATTGTTTAATCAACTTGGCCTACTTGAGGGGGAAAAATTTATCCATCGTCAAGCCCAATACCATGCTGTTAATTTCCTTGACTATCTAATTTGGGGAACCGACGAAACACCGGCAGAACGTAAAAGACTCAATAACATTCTGTGCGGACTTATGATCAATGAAAATACCAAATCAATCTCTGTTGAACCAGAAAAACAATTAATCACCACGCAATGGCTGGATACCATTATTACTCAGCTTCCCGGCTGGAAAAAATTAAGCTGCAATGACGTCCGCCAATTATTCTTACAACGACCGGGTGAATTATTGGTAAACGAGCAAGAAATCAAAATCACCATCCAGCAACAGCCATTTGATGCATTGTTGGCTGACTGGCCGTGGCCATTAAATATCGCCAAACTTCCTTGGTTGGATCGCTCTTTATTAATCGACTGGAAAAATATTTAACAGGTTTATATGAACGCTTTACTTAAAAACAACCATGATATGGTGACAGAATTACACTGGATTTATCCCCATCTGGAACGTATTGATCTACGATTACAACATTACTATTACCAACATGGAGAAAAATACGATTATTTACCGGAGAGTTTTCTACTTACCGAAGATGAATTAAACCAGCATCTGGAAAAACCACAGGGTATTCCTCATTGGATCACTCAACAAGATGATATTATTAACTTCCCTGAAATCGACGAAAACCCCAATGCATTATCACAATTAGTTGAACGTTTTGATCTCACTGAATTTGAACGGGATGTTTTACTATTAGGTTTATTACCCCATTTCGATAGCCGTTATCATGCGTTATTTGCTGCTCTGCACGGTAACAGTAAAAAACAGTGGCCTAGCTTTAACTTAGCCATTGAATTATTTAGCCAACGCCAAGGTGATCGGCCATTACGACAAAATAGCTTTCTACCGCAAACACCGTTAATCAGTCATCAACTATTACGGCTTAATAACCACGAAGAGTCTATTTGGTTACAAACTCAATTTCTAACTCACAGCGCTGTCTGGCATTTCTTATCAGGCCAACGGGTTATTTTACCGCCACTGACAACTTGTGCTTATTGGCACTCTTCTGCCTCACATCGTTGGTATCCACAATCCCTTTACCCTTCACTTGAAAAGATATTATTAAATAAAACCGACAAAATACGCCCGCTGGTCATACTCAGAGGAAAACAAGATAGCGCCCGAGAATTGGCGGTAAGCAATATGATGGCTCGTCATGATATCAGTACATTAACTCTAGACTTAGCTCAATTACCGGAAGAAAATAACTCTAACTTGCTGATAGATACAGTACGGGAAGCACGATTACATGATGCCTGTTTATTAATTCGCAATTTTTCTTTGCTCAAAGATGAAAAGAAAATATTACACAGCGAATTCGCCACGTTATTGAGCCAAGCAAAATTACGCGTGGTTTGTCTGGCAGAACCACAAGATTCATTAGTGTGGATTAAACATTTACCAATAGTGCAAATTAATATGCCACCCCTGACTCTGGCAGATAAAAAAGCCATGCTGGAAGCAAGTCTATCGAATAATATCGCCCAGAAAATAAATATCACTCAATTATGCCAACGTTTTTCATTTACCGCAGAAACATTACCGCAAATCCTTAAAGAAGCGAATCAATACCAAATACTCCGACAACCGGAAGGCCAATTGGAAGAAACCGATCTGCGTAAAGCATTAAGTTTACGTGCTCAACAGAATTTCGGTAAATTAGCGCAACGAATAACACCCAAACGCAGCCTTAATGATTTAGTGGTTTCAGATACATTAACGCAACAATTAAAAGAGATTATTGCCACCATTCATTACCGTGACCAAATTCTAAGTACTGGCTTTCAGGAAAAAATCGGTTATGGTACCGGTATTAGTGCGTTATTTTATGGCGAATCCGGGACCGGCAAAACAATGGCCGCCGAAGTGATTGCCGGGCATCTTGGCGTTGATTTGATTAAAGTGGATCTCTCTACCGTGGTGAATAAATACATCGGTGAAACAGAAAAAAATATCTCTCGTATTTTTGATCTGGCCGAAGCGGATTCCGGTGTACTGTTTTTCGATGAAGCGGATGCCTTATTTGGCAAACGCAGTGAAACCAAAGATGCGCAAGACCGACATGCCAATATTGAAGTTTCTTACTTATTACAACGATTGGAAAATTATCCGGGATTAGTGATTTTAGCCACCAATAATCGTAGCCATTTAGACAGCGCCTTTAATCGCCGTTTTACCTTTATTACCCGTTTTGCTTATCCCGACGAAATGTTACGTAAAAAAATGTGGCAAGTCATTTGGCCTGAACAAATTAAATTATCCGATACCATTGATTTTACCCATCTGGCTAAACGCGCTGATTTAACCGGGGCTAATATTAGAAATATTGCGCTATTAGCCTCAATGTTAGCGAAAAATGACCACTGTGAACAAATCGAAAATAAACATATCAATCGAGCGGTTACACTCGAATTAAATAAAACTGGCCGATTGGTTTTTTAAATACTCAATAGGATAAACATAAATATGACAACCCTAACTGCCTCTAACAACGCGATTATTGAATTAAATAATGCATTAAATACTGTTTTATCCCAGTATTTAAATATCAATGGCAATAAAATTGATATCCGCTTTGATCTGCCGGAAATTAATTCTATTCAATCAGAACCGACAGTCAGTGTATTTCTTTATGACATCAATGAGGATTTACAATTACGTTCTGCCGAACCAAGACGTTATAACCCGATGACCAGCACATTATTACCGGGATGGGTCAATATCAATTGTAACTATTTAATTACTTATTGGGACGCTAATAAACCATCAAGCGACAGTTCAAGCCCGGATAGCCGACCCAATAATCAAGCCGCACAAGTGATGACCCGGATTTTAAATGCATTAATTAATAACCGTCAATTAACCGGCATTCCCGGTGCTTATACCCGAATTATTCCCCAACAGGAGAATTTAAATAGCTTGGGTAATTTCTGGCAAGCTCTCGGTAATCGCCCTCGCCTCTCTCTAATGTATTCAATTACCGTACCGATGAAACTGCAAAATATTAAAGACAATATTACACCCATTAACCAAATTTCCGCTTCTGTGGAGCAGAAACCCAACCTAAATAATTCACAAATCAACCAAGCTCTGGTAGATAAATTATGTGCCGATTTAGGTGGTACAAAAGATGCTCGTCTTGCTTTGGCTAAAGTCAATTTGATCACTGAATTCGCTACAGTCAATAATGAAAATCAGAAAAATATAAGTGTCACTATTGAAACTTCTGGCATTACCCATTTAATTTATTTACCAAAAATAAAAGATATGCTTTCAAAATGGCAAAATAACCAGAGTGCTGTTGTTGAGATAAACGGTGTCGGTATTATTATCTCCAAAGAAAATTCTGATAAATTAATTGGGATTTAATTTTATTTCTATTCAATCATATGATGATAAAATAAGTCCTTCACCAATAACTAACAGGTAATAATATGCCAAACAACAAATACAGTGAAAAAATTAATCACTCAGAAAATAAAACGGAAAAACCTTCAATACATTCTAACCAATATAATACGATGAATAGCTGCATATTGGGATTAGGATTGGATTTACAGTCAAAGAAAAGATTAAGAACAGGGAATGAACGAAATATAGAAGGTGCACAACCTTTTATTCCATCCCCTTCGAAACAAAAACAATATAGTACCAGCCCCATAGCAATGACTGATATATTAAATGAAAGCGCACTGACTTCACAACCAATTATTACCGATTTAATTAATCCGCAAAAGATAAAAATGTCAGACGGCGTAAAAAATATTTTAAATAACAAAGAAGGAGGCGGAGATCTAGTGTTCAAGGCACTACAGATTAAACCATCGGATGAAACTCTGCCATTCAATGCATTAAAAATTGTCGATACCTGGCAAAATGAAATACCGGATCAAGACATGTCTATTTTAGCTTATTGGGCACCACAAGGAGGATATGTTGATATCCCGGCCCAACCCGATATCAGCCGCAATCCACAGTATGTATTTACCCCAAATTTCAGTGGATGTTCATTTGTGGTCGATAAAATGAATAAAGATACTCTCCGGGTTCGGCACGTACAAGGTGGTCAAGAAGATGTTGAATATAATAACCAAAATATTGATCACGGAATGGGTATGATTACAGCAATGGAATTCCGCGATTATGGATACCATGAGGCTGATGGCAAAGTTATAGAAAATACCTATGGTTTTGCATTCTTAAAATTTAGCCCAGAGGAAAAACAATGGCAACTTCACTATCAGAAAATAGCCGCAGCCCCTAATATCATAAATATAAAAACTAAATCTAGTTGGTTGCCATTCAATAAGCCTTTAATTGAAGCCGATACCTTTACCTTCAAAAATATGAAAGTCCCTGGATATATACCCTATGGATTTCAAGATGCATCGCGGCGGCAAAGGAGCGAATCCCCGGGAGCATAGCAAACTATGTGACCGGGGTGAGTGAGTGCAGCCAACAAAGAAGCAGCTTGAAAGATGACGGGTATAGTAGGAAGAATATCAATAACAATTAATATATACTCTATGGATTTCAAGATGCATCGCGACAGCAAAGAAGTGAATCCCCGGGGGATATATTTAATAATATAACCCTCGTTATTTCCAATGATAATTAATTTTTCAAATCCATGCATTTTGTTATTTTTCTGATTAATCAGATAATTATTGCACCAAAACGTTGATAGTAAAAACAAGACAAATCTGAAAATAGATCTTAGTTAAATACCTATTATTCAATTTTATGATTAAATACACATACAAAATAAAAACGGATAACATTATGCTGTAAGCTAAAACTATTGCACTAAAGAAACATCTATGAGAGTTTGTCTCTCAATCTAAAATAGATGAACTATTTAAATATTTATACTCGTGGCATCACAATTATCTGAATAATCATTCTCAGACAAATCTTAAGCATAAAAAATTTAATTATTATAGAGGACTTATCAATGTTCAAACACTCTACTGCGGACAAAGAACTTAATAAAGGACATATTTCTCCGCTCAAGAAAAAGGGATTATTAGTGGGTAGCGATCATGCACCAATCGACATACCAGTGATAGCGCATCGTTATGATAGCAATAATCAGCTTGCACAAGCGAGATCGTTGAGAAATAGTGACTCTGGTCAGGAGATCCCTTTTCATGATGTTATTACGGGATTTCGTGGTGATCAAGTAACCTCTTTAGAATCTGGCTCGGGAGCTATAGGAAAGCATTGGGGGAAAAATAGATTAGGCCACAATATTACCGGTATTAATGTAGTTAATGGCGCATCGGGAACTGTGGGAATAAAAATTAACTTACGAGATATTCGGCCCGGGTATCCGGTCATTGTCACTTCAGGGGCGTTAAGCGGTTGTACTATGGTGTATGCCGTGAAGGATAATTATTTCTTCGCCTATCATACGGGCCAAAAACCGGGCGATGATGAATGGAAAACCGGCCAGGACGGCGTTGTCACTACCGGTCAGAGTCATAAAGCCCTTTTCTCGGATGGCAAACCAATTGCGGTTAATAAAGAAAATAATGATTTAGTGAATATTTTTGCAGAGTATGATCAGAGTGTTATTACCTATATGGGAAAACAGGCCGTTGTGATTGATAATACCGCAGAAAATGTCAGCGTTTTTAACTATGATGAAATCAAACTTGGAAAACCGGCTATTAGAGCCGGCTATAGCTATGCCCTGTTAGCTAATGATAACGGCAAGGTGAGCGTCAAAGTATTATCGGAGGACGCTATCGTTTCACCTGGCAAGAAAGTCAATAGTATTGAGGTTATCAATTCACTCAAAAAACGGTTGTTATATACCTTATAGATTTCAAGATGCATCGCGGCGGCAAGGGAGCGAATCCCCGGGAGCATAGAGAACTATGTGACCGGGGTGAGTGAGTGCAGCCAACAAAGAAGCAACTTGAAAGATAACGGGTATATACTAATTGGCATACTCCCGCCTCACATAATTGGTATCCACAAACTCTTTATCATTCACTGGAAAAGATATTATTGAATGAAACCGATAAAATACGTCCATTGGTCATACTCAGAGGAAAAGAAGGCAGCGCCAGAGAATTAGCGGTCAGTAATATTATGGCATATCATGGTATTCATACCTTAATCCTTGATTTAGCCTGCCTGCCCGATGAAGAAAACAGTGTCAAAATATCCAGCTTATTAGCGGATGTAATACGGGAAACTCGGTTACATGATGCCTGTTTATTAATCCGCAAATTCTCTTTGCTTGCAGCGGAAAAGAAAATATTACACCACGAATTATCTATTTTACTGAATCAGCCAAAATTACGCGTGGTTTGCCTGGTAGAATCGGGAAATGGATTAGCTTGGCTTAAACATCTACCAATGGTGCAAATTGACATGTCAGTAATGACTTTAGCAGAGAGAAAAACAATGCTGAAAGCAAGTTTACCGGAGAATGTCGCTCAGGAAATCAATATTACGTAAGAAAATGTGGCAAAAAATTTGGCCTGAACAACTGACATTATCCGATGAAATTGATTTTGAACATCTGGCTAAAAGATTTGATTTAACCGGAGCGAATATCAGAAATATCGCCTTATTATCATCCATATTGGCAGCAAATGACAATATTGGACAGATTGAAAATAAATATATAGAACGTGCCGTGATACTTGAATTAAATAAAACTGGCCGCTTAGTATTTTAAAAATTAAGTAGAATTGGAGTCAATATGACAACTATAATTGCTTCTGACAATGCGATTATTGAGATTAATCAAGCATTAAATGATATTCTAATTAAATATTTAGACATTCCCGGTCAAAACATTGATATTCGTTTTGATCTACCCGAAATTAATTCCATTCAATCAGAACCGACAGTCAGTGTATTTCTTTATGAAATACATGAAGATCTACAATTACGTTCTGCCGAATCAAGACGTTATAATCCGGCAACCAATACATTATTACCGGGATGGATAAATATTAACTGCAATTATTTAATGACTTACTGGGAGCCGAATAAACCATCGAACGACAGCGCCAGCCCGGACAGCCAGCCAGATAATCAGGCGGCACAAGTCATGACGCGTGTTTTAAGAACATTGATTAACAATCGCCAATTAACCGGTATTCCCGGTGCTTATACCCGGGTTATTCCCCAACAGGAAAATTTAAATAGCTTAGGTAATTTTTGGCAAGCTCTTGGTAATCGCCCTCGCCTCTCTTTACTTTATTCCATTACTGTACCTATGAAACTGAAAAATATTGAAGACAATGTAATCCCAGTCAGTAAAATATCCGCTTCTGTGGATCAAAAACCCAGTCTAGATAATTCACAAATAAACCAGGCTTTAATCGATAAATTATGCGTGGAATTAGGCGGTACAGAAGATGTACGTCTTGCCCTTGCTAAAGTGAATCTGACAATTGAACCTGATACAGAAAATAATCAAAATCAGGAAAACGAAAACATTATTGTTAAAGTTTCGGGTATTACTAGCATAACTTATTTACCACAAATAAAAGATACACTTACCAAATGGAAAAGCAGTCAAGAGGCTATTGTTAAGATAAATGGTGTCGGCATAGTTGTTTCTAAAGAAAATGCGGATAAGTTAATTGGGATTTAAAATTAATTTTTATACTAAAATAACAAACAATCATTCACCTAATAAACAATTATTTATTAAAATTAATTATTTTTAATATTTTTATTTTATTTTCCCGTGTTAGTGTTAATAAAACTAAAACAGTGAAACACTAATTTAATCCATATATTATTTACTATTCAATCAATCCAATCCATAGGTGGTAATATCATGCCAATACGTGACCTTATAAAAAAATTCGAAATTAGCCCTCAAGCAGCTCAAGCTATTGGTGCTCTTGCAAGATCAAATAGCAGTAAACAAGCTGAGCACCAAACTGAACACCTTGAACTTGATACATCTAAAAATAGAAGAGATAGAAAAGATTTAAATGCACAAGCCACCCCAAATCAACAGCACACCAAAAAACTGGAAACCGAAGTAAAGAATAGAGGCAGTGAAAGTAAAGCACAGGCGCATACACCAGATTTGGTGATGAAAAAAGAAAGCTCAGTAACACCGAACACTCGCAAAAGTCCGAATGAAAAACTCAAAGCTGAAGATATTTTCTATCAGTATAAAGATAGATTTTCGCCTTCCGATAGAAAATTACCATTTGAAATAATGAATGAAATCACCAATAATGAAATAGCATTCTCCTCTGAAAAAGCACCCGAAAGTCATTTAGATAAAGTAAAAGATAAGAAATTCACGCTGAGGCATTATACGACTGCTCAAACAGAAGAACCTGTATTTAATGAAATTGGATCAAACTTTAATTTGGTCAATCAGGGAATAAAAACATTAAAGCGTACTCAAGGAAGCAACACTAATGAAGATGATTGGAACCGTCTAGGAAATACGGCATTTACTTTCTTCTTGTTAGCAATAGATGGAGAAGTATCTGATAGAAAATTCCTGTCTAATACGACTCACTTTGCAGAAATTGATATAGAAAACCCTGCTGAACTTAAAGAACTTGGGTTAGATGAAACTGAGTTCTTTGCTTCTCCTGATTTGCTTCACGAAAAAAATCTTTCCCAAGCCCCTGCTGTAAAAGGGAAACTATCTGACTTAAAATCATTATTATTAAAACAATCTGGCATAAAACCAGTTCAATTACAGTCTTTAGGTGCAAAAGGGATTCTGGAACGTATAGATAGTAAGTTTAATGGCAGTCTTGAAATAAAAATCCCAGGAAACGTGAAAGTGAAGGAATGGAAAAAAGTCGAGAAATAAAAATTTAATCATCGATATTTTATTATCATCTCTTTTCACACATTTTTTCACCAAAATATTAATAGGAGATAATATGTTATCCACAGAAAAACACAATAAAGATACTAAACACCCAAGAAATAGAGAAAGAAAATTCTCAATACAACCAGAAAACTCTACTCAAGATGATGAGGATATAAAAAATAATTCCTTAGGAGTTGGGCTAGATTTAGATCAAATGATAAGAAATACGTCTTCCACCTTAACAAATGCCCCTCAAAAACCCGAAGATGGATATTACTATCATATTTCCAGAGGAAATAATTTACAAAGCTTCCTACAAAACGGATTTAAACCGCAAGGCTCACCTGGCCCAACCTTATCTGAAGAAGATTTTTCACGTAGAAAAATTGGTATCATAAAGCTTATCTACTCTATTATAGCCACGACTATTAATAAAAACCCTAAAGCAAAGAAAATCTCTAAAGATAATTTCCTTATGCCTCAAGAATTTTGGCATGAGTTCAAAAATTTTTATCAGAACATCCCCACTCAAACAAATATCGATGATCAATTATTAAAAAAATCCATTACGGAAAGTATCGACAAACTTGACCAAAATAAATTTATGGAGAAGCACAGTGACCGTAAGCAAACTATTATCAACAATGAGAGAGAAGCTATTCTGCAACAAGATGAAAGGATTAACGAAATTATTTCAAGCAGAGCAAAAATGATACAGCAACGAGAAGCTGAAAATACTGAAGGATATATCTATCTTGCCCCACACAAAAACACACTTTTGGAATATATGAAACATTTACAGGAAGAAAAAAATCTATTTCTTATATTAGCAGTCAAAGAGGACATATTCACCGAAAAAGGATTAGAACAAGATCCACAAGAACCTCATGGGGCCGTCAGATATAAGGGAGCATTATCTACAGAAGAACTTAATTTTGTTAATCAAGAAGGTCAAATCTGCGCAATACCTGAATCTATTGGGGAAATGGATTATGGCGATTTTGTTTTAAATCAGCAGCAAGTCATAGATTTTTGTAAGAAATAAAATGAGGGTAAATATAATTTCAAACATAAAATTATATTTACCAGAGATAGAAACCCTACACTTTCGGCTCACATAAAAGGTGGAAAGAAAAATAACTTACGTGAAAAGCTATTTTTTAATGAAGACAAAGATGATAGAAAAGGAAGTTATTATAAAAGTAAGCCAATACATATCAAAGATGTCAGAAAAATGACCTATCAGGAGATGGAAGAAATTATTAATTCCCCGGATTATCATGTTATTTTAGGCTATTGTTTTAGTCGCAATGATCAGGCTTTGCGCTTTTATACCGATACAAATCCAGTAACAAGTTATGTTGATACGATTAAGAGATGGGGTCACTGCAAAAACTGTCCATATTGCTGGCGTATGGTTACCATACGGAAGAGCAGCTAAAAAGCGTGCTAAACTACTTATTACAGGCGGGAGATACCGCCGATCCAGAGGGTTTTATCCGGCGACTGGCAGAGCAGTCCCCGAGGTATGAGGAGGTACTGATGACAATAGCGCAAAGATTGGAACATAAAGCACGTCAGGAAGGACACCAGGAAGGACGCCAGGAGGCAACGTTAAAAATTGCTCATGCATTGCTGAACAGTGGAATCGATCATGAAACGGTGATGAAAACCACCGGTCTAAGTCAGAACGAACTTGAGCAAATACGCCACTAACTCGTGCTGGGAGTTCTTAATCAGTATTCAACGATTCGTGTTAAAAGAGAATCTTACGGTGACTGGCAAAACAGTCACCGAGGTATGAATCTCGACCGTGAAACGGTGATGGAAATCACTAGGGTGAACTTGAACAAACGTCTGACAAAGTTACTATTGATACGTTATCGGCATAAAAATGCTTGAGTCAATGCACAAAACGCATAGAAGCGGCACATTTACATTCCAAACGAAAGACTGTTTGAATCCACGTGCTTCTGAAATCGCTGTTCTCTCTTTTCACCCCAATAAACATTCTAACTCATTTCACTAGCAATCATTTTCATGATTATATTTCTATTCAACAGTTAATTTATCGTTGAAATTATTAAAGAACAAAACTACCTGGCAATGAAAAACCCCATAATCGCGTGATATTATTCAACATGAAAATCACACCTGTTATTTATTTTCATGTTTACAGAAAGTAATAAATTAACGCTGATACACAAAATCATCAAAACCCGCCACATCAATTAAAAATAAATATCATTATTAATTGATGCTACCGCTTAAAAATCCATTCTCTATAATCACCTCGCTTTATCAAATGTGATTTAAATAATCATTGAACACATTCTTTAATACGAACAAAGACCTCCATAAATCAGGTTATTGCGGTAGCTATACCCAATCGTTAGGTGCTAAGGAAAACAAAGTAATAGCCGTTTTTCTTATATTCAAAATGTAAACAATCAAGGAAAAAATCATGTCTACAACTCCAGAACAAATTGCTGTTGAATATCCAATTCCTACTTACCGATTTGTTGTCTCGATCGGTGATGAGCAAATCCCTTTTAACAGCGTTTCTGGCCTCGATATTTCTCATGATGTCATAGAATACAAAGATGGTACCGGCAATTACTATAAAATGCCCGGTCAACGTCAGGCGATTAATATCTCACTGCGTAAAGGGGTATTCTCTGGCGATACTAAACTTTTTGACTGGATTAACTCTATTCAGCTTAATCAGGTTGAGAAAAAAGATATTTCAATCAGTTTAACCAACGAAGCCGGCACTGAAATTTTAATGACCTGGAGCGTGGCAAATGCCTTCCCAACCTCATTAATTTCTCCTTCTTTTGATGCCACCAGCAACGAAGTTGCCGTGCAGGAAATTACCCTGACCGCAGATCGAGTGACCATTCAAGCGGCTTAAGATTCATTTATCAAGCTGTCTACTCAGAATATTGCACAATAATTGGAGGCAACATGCCAACGGTACCAACCTATCCCGGCGTTTATATCGAAGAGGACGCCTCACCCGCACTCTCTGTTCAGTCCGGTGCAACAGCAGTACCTGTCTTTGCCGTCGCAAAAGACAATTCATTAATAACCGATGATTCTTATATTCGTGTTAACAGCTGGCTGGAATATCTGTCGCTCAAAGGGGGACAATTTACTGCCACCGATAAGCTTGATATCGCACTACGCGCTTATTTTATTAATGGCGGTGGATATGGCTATCTGGTTAAAACCGCAGAGTTAGAAAAACATGTGCCAAAACTCGATGATGTGACATTGCTGGTTGCTGCCGGAGAAGAAATCATCACTGCCGCAGACGCCCTTTGCAAATCTGGCAAAGGATTATTCGCCATTTTTGATGGTCCAATCGCTCAAATAACCCCAGACCAAAAACCCGATGACGTACTTAAACCCTATACCGCTACAGCCTATGGCGCAGTTTATTATCCCTGGCTGACCGCTGAATGGGGAGAAAATAAAGCCGCTATTGATATTCCACCCAGCGCCGTCATGGCCGGTATTTATGCCCGTGTCGATAACAACCGGGGTGTTTGGCAAGCGCCAGCAAATGTCGCTGTTCAAGGCGGATTGCAACCTAAATATCCGATGACTGACGACCTGCAAGGGAAATATAACCAGGGTAAAGCCCTGAATATGATCCGCACTTTTCCTAAGAGTGGGACGCTGGTCTGGGGCGCTCGCACACTTGAGGACAATGATCATTGGCGTTATATCCCGGTTCGCCGCCTGTTTAATAGCGCAGAACGGGATATTAAAAATGCCATGAGTTTCGCGGTCTTCGAACCCAATAGCCAACCCACTTGGAAAGCGGTCCACCGTGCTATCGATAACTATCTTCACACCCTCTGGCAGCAAGGCGGCTTGATGGGCAGCAAAGCTGAGCAGGCTTATTTTGTTCAAATCGGTAAAGACGTCACCATGACTGATGACGATATTAAGCAGGGCAAAATGATTGTCAAAGTGGGTCTGGCGGCGGTTCGTCCAGCCGAGTTTATTATCTTGCAGCTTACGCAGAATATCGCTCAATAACCGGAGGAAATATGCCAACAATACCAACTTTTCCTGGCGTCTATATTGAAGAAGACGCATCACTGGCACTTTCTGTTAGCCAGGGAAATACCGCAATACCCGTTTTTATTGGGCGTTTCTTACCGAAAAAAACCAGCGCAACACCTGAAATAACACGCGTGAGTAGCTGGTTGGATTTTACTAACCTATTTAACGTAGGTTGTGTTAGATCAATAGCAATCACATCAACCGAACCCACGCCTCCCAAACCAGAACCGACTCCTCCTGAAAAACCTCAAACAGTCGAAGACGATGTATCAGTCAAAAACAACGAAGGAGTTGAAAACGATACAGAAGTTGCCGCCACGACACAGGCTACAACGCCCAATGCAGATGAAACTCCCCCCGGATACACTTATCAGGTCGCCGTCGATATCTACACAATAAGCAGTGATGCTTTAAAACTTTATTTCCAAAATGGCGGCGGACCTTGTTATATCCTGCCAATTGCTGATACCAGCAAGGCTAATACGCTGGCATTAATCCCGGCGTTGATTGAGCAGGCTTTAGAAATCACGTTAATTGTCTGTCCTGAACAGGATGCTGATTATCAGAGCCAGATATATAACAGCCTGACCCCTTCATTATTAAATAACGGCTATTTTCTTATCGCCGATAACCAAGATAAAGCAACCGCTATCAGCGCTAATGTCCCCTCACAAACTGCAACGTATTATCCCGCAGTGAAAGTCTCACAGCTGATGCAAACGGAAGAGGCTCTCGTCGCTGTTTCAGGCTATAAAGATGCCAATACAACCCCAGACAAAGTGACTAATCTGGTACAACTCAAAGAGAAAAATCCCGATGTCTATCAGCAAGCGGTGACTACAATACAGAACATAAGTAAAACGATTCCCGCCAGTGCAGTGATAGCCGGTGTCTACTGCGCCACCGATGCCAGCCGGGGTGTCTGGAAAGCACCCGCTAATGTTGCGCTGAGTGGGATTAGTGATGTAGCAGACCGGCTCACGGAAGATGAGCAAGGCACCATGAATCAAAATGGTATCAATGCGATCCGTTATTTCAGTAACAAAGGTTTTGTCGTCTGGGGTGCGCGTACTCTGCAAAATGATGATAACTGGCGATACATTCCAGTTCGGCGTTTATTTAATGCGGCAGAACGGGATATCAAGCAAGCCATGCAATTTGCCGTGTTTGAACCCAACAGCCAGCCCACCTGGGAACGCGTCCGCTCAGCGATTGATAACTATCTCCATCAACTCTGGCAGCAAGGGGCACTGGCCGGTAACAGCCCACAGGAAGCCTATTTTGTCCAGATTGGTCAAGGTGTCACCATGTCCGACGACGATATTAAGCAAGGCAAAATGGTGGTTAAAGTTGGCATGGCGGCGGTCCGTCCGGCTGAATTTATTATCCTGCAATTTTCGCAAAATGTAACACCGTAACCGTATGAGGCGCGGTTCGCCGCGCCTGTTCTAGTGAGGAACCGAAAATGGAAATAAAACAGCCCGGCGTCACCATCACGGAGAACCTGATATCCCAGCAACAAGATGAGGCATTTATCGGTGTACCGATTTTTATCGGCTATACCCAACCGGCTAAAAACAATCACGCTAAAAACAATCATGCTAAAAACAATCGTATTAGTGACAAAACCGCCGTCAAGCTCCACAACCTGACCGATTTTACCCTGTCATTTGGTGAATCAGGATTAATGTACTATTCCGTGCGCCACTTTTTTGAAAACGGGGGTCAACAAGCCTATGTACTGTCGCTAGGATCTGATGAACCCCGAGACAATTTTCAATCATTGACCACCACCCTACAACAAGATTGGGTTAAACAAGCGATTTCGGCACAGAGTGCTATCACGCTGATTGTGGTTCCCGATATTGTTTATCTGAATCAGATGGATGCTCCCGATTCAGAAATCGATCAACACGATAAGATTCTATTCTGGCGACAGTTTTGGCAATCAGTACTCAACCTTTGCAATAGCCGACGCGGCATCATGGGATTGCTGGATGCCCCCGATGATCCCGCCCTGGCCGCTGAATGTTTAGCCCAGTTCTCTTCCAATGATCGGCAATGGGGTGCCGTATACTGGCCAAGGTTGAACAGTGCTTATCAGGAGCAAAATCAGCCTGTTGTACTTTCACCTACCGCCGCAGTGGCCGCCGTCATCCAGCGTAACGATAACCAAATGGTCGTCTGGCATGCCCCCGCGAACGTTGCGTTAGCCAAAGTCATCAACCCGATACGCTCTTATATTGAAGCTGATGACCTGTTTAACCAGAACGGCACTTCGTTGAATCTGGTTCGTAGCTTCCCCGGCAAAGGGACAAGGATCTGGGGATGTCGCACACTGGACAATACGCCCGGTTCTCCCTGGCGCTATATCCAGACGCGCCGTCTGGTTTCCTATATCGAAGCCCATATGACTCAACTGGGCCGGGCCTTTGTGTTTGAACCCAATAACGCCATCACCTGGATGAAGTTTAAAGGTCAGGCTTACAACTGGTTACGTCAGTTATGGCTAAACGGCGGACTGCGCGGTACGCAGGAAGATCAGGCATTTGAGGTGTTACTGGGGATTGACGAATCGATGAGTGAAGCAGATCTACGGGCCGGGAAAATGATCATGAAGATCAGGCTGGCACTGTTAATTCCGGCGGAATTTATCGAGCTGAATCTGACATTTGATACCCGCACCGGGATCACCCATTAAACAGGGGCAAAATATGAACAATTTATACACCCCGTCGGTATCACACCGTTTTATCGCCAGTTTTCTGTTTAACAATATCCCCAGCCCTCTCGACATTGCCTTTCAACGGATATCTGGCCTCAGCCGTGAGTTGCAAACTAGCCAACATAGTCAGGGTGGGGAAAACGCCAGAAATACCTGGCTGGCCGAGAAGATCCAGCATGGCAGTCTGGTACTGGAGCGCGGCGTTATGACCGTTACGCCACTCACTCTGACGTTTGACCGCGTCCTGCGTGGTGAGAAAGCCGTGTATGCCGATGTGGTTATCATTCTACTGAATGAACATTCAGTTCCCGTAGCAAGCTGGACATTAAGTAATGCGCTGCCAGTTCATTGGTCTACCGGGGATTTTGATGCCAATAGCAATACGGTGCTGGTCAATACTTTGGAGTTACGTTATCAGGATATGCGCTGGTTAGGAGTGAAAGCATGACCGTAGAAATTAAGGAGCTGATTATTCAGGCTAAAGTGACCGATTCAGCCAGTCACTCCAGCGCACCACGCACACTGGCGCAGGAAGCGCTGGATAACGCCCAACTGATTGAAAAGGTGAAACAAGCCGTGTTAGATGCCTTGCGTGAAACAGGAGGCCATTATGAGCTTAATTGAACGCAGCCTGTCCAAACTCACCCTCACCGCTTTCAAGGACCGCGAGGGGAAAATCTCGGTAGGCAGTTTGCAAGCCATGTATAACCCCGATGCCATCCAGCTCGACTACCAAACCCGTTATCAGCAGGATGAAAGCATTAACAGTGCCAGTCAAAGCAGCCGCTATGTATTATCCCAACCGGCGGGTCTGTCATTAGTTCTGTTATTTGATGCCACCATGCCCGGCAACAACACCGCAGTAGAAACGCAGCTGGCAATTTTGAAAGCCCTGTGTGCCGTGGATGCCAGTACCAACGTTCCCCACTTTCTTAAAATTAAATGGGGCAAAATGCGTTGGGAAAACAAAGGCTATTTTGCTTGCCGTGCCAGTGGCCTTAGCATCAGTTACACCCTGTTTGACCGGGATGCCACGCCATTGCGGGCCAGCGCGACCTTATCCCTAGTGGCAGATGAAAGCTTTGTGATTCAAGCCACCGAGCAACAGTTAAAATCACCACCCGTCACCGCAGTCAATGTAACCGATATGCTCTCCCTGCCGTTGATCGCCTTAGGTGCCGGCGCTTCTTTGGCGGGGGGTATTGATTATCTCTCGCTGGCCTGGCAAAACGGTCTGGATAATCTTGATGACTTCACCCCCGGGCAAACACTGCAAGCGCAGGGGGAAGCATGAAGATACCCGCAATAATCATCAAAATAGGGGGTAAAGCCCTCAGTCAATTTACGGTTATCACTCTGACAATTAACCATCAAATCAATAGCATCCCCTCGGCTAACATCACGCTGGGGATCGCCGGTGATGCCAGCCATATTTTTGACGCCAAAGCGCAAGCTGAACTGGTAAGCTGCCGTCCGAATCATGAGCTTAGCGTGCAGATCGAAAAAAACGTGGTGTTTAAGGGGATCATCGTGCGGCAAACATTGGGGCTTAAAGGTCAGGACAACCTCATTACCCTAACCGCTAAACACTCGTTACAAAAATTAACTCACAACTTCCATTCGCAGCTGTTCAACAAACAAAGTGATGAGGCAATTCTCAAAAAACTATTCAGTCAGGCCGGTATCCCTGTCACGATAAAACCAGCCCCTCAGCTTAAAACGGTACATGAGCAAATGGTGCAATTCCGCTGTAATGACTGGACGTTTCTAAAAAGTCGGCTGCTCGCGACCCACACCTGGTTATTGCCCGGCAACGATAGTGTGACACTGGTCACCCCGGAATCCCTGAACCGGTCAACCGTGCATACCCTCCACCAGCGAGCGAGCCATCAGGATGCGGTGTTATTTGAAGCGAATCTGCAATGGGATAATCAACGCAGCCCCAAAACCGTGAGTGTACAATCCTGGGATATCGCCCAACAAAAACTATCTCCAGCCCATCAGGCAAAAAGCAGTGGTCTGGGTCGTAATCAACTTGCCACAGATAGTCTGACATCATTGACCAACCAAGCATGGCAATGGGCTTTCAGCTATCCATTGGACAATGAACAGGCCAAACAGCTTGCTCAAGGTATCCTGAATAACCGCCGAAGTCATAACGTCTCCGGTAATTTTGAAGTCGAAGGCGATAACCGTTATCAAACGGGGGATGTGCTGGCGTTAAACGGCTTTGGTCAAGGAATGGATGGTCAGGCGATTATCACCGGTGTCAGTCACACCCTCAATCAACGGCAAGGCTGGCGTACCCGGCTAACGCTGGGGCTATTACCGGAAACAGAGCAAGTTGTACCACCGGTTAAAGAGCTGCATGTCGGGATCGTGGAAAAATACCAAAAAGATAACCAGTCGCTGGGGCGTATTCCGGTCAAAATCCCGGCTTTAAACTTAACCAACGGCACCCTTTTTGCCCGGCTGGGTAAACCTTATGCCAGCCACGAAAGTGGTTTCTGCTTCTACCCTGAACCGGGAGATGAAGTGATTATCGGCTTCTTTGAAGGTGATCCACGCTTCCCGGTGATATTAGGCTCGATGCACAATCCTAAAAACAAAGCACCATTAGAACCGAGTGAAAAAAATCCGGTGAAAACCTTAGTGATTAAACAGGGAGAAAATCAGCAAGCATTACTCTTTAATCATAAAGATAAAACACTCGCATTGAATAGCGGAAAAAACACCTTATCTCTGCAACAGGATAAAGATATCACGCTTAATTCCGCTAAGAATCTTATTACCCATGCTCAGGAAATTAAAATAGAGGCACAAAAATCTCTGTCCGCCTCCGGTAAATCCGGCGTAGATATTAAAGGTGCGAAGATTAACTTAACCCAATAATAAGGTAATAAGATGACAAATAAAGCACTAGCCAATAAAGCATCAGCCGAAAAAGTATTAGCCGATATTTATGGTCGGGGTTGGGCCTTTCCGCCACAATTTTCTATTAAAGATAGTACGTATAAAGATAGCACGCATCCTGAAATACCCACTGGCGTCACCATGGCGGAAGGGGCCGAAAACGTTCGCCAAAATATGAAAATTCTTTTTCTCACCGAACCCGGTGAACGAATTATGCGTGAGAATTATGGCTGTGGCCTGAATGATTATCTGTTTGCCAATATTCGTGACGAAATGATGGCAGAAATTCAAACCCGGATTGAAGAACGGGTATTGCGTTATGAACCCCGCGCCGATATCAGCGAAATCCAAGTGAACCAGAGAACCGACCTGCCCAATACCCTGCATATTCAGGTCACCTACACGCTGAGAGGCAGCGAAATCAGCCAGCAGATTGAAGGCGTCCTCGAAGTGAATGAAGGCCGGGTACAGGTGAGTTTATGAGCAAACAACTGGTGGTAGATGGCGATTTCTTGCTGTTCGAACCATTATTTGGCAACCGGCAAGTCACCATTCTGGGGCCAGCAACCATCCGCGGTAGCGGACACGCCCAAATCCAAGGCAAAAAGATCGTTATGATCGGTGATGAAAAAAAGGTGCAATTTCAAGCGCAATATATTACTCCCAGCCACCCGGTGCCCGGCATGGGGATGGTCACCATTGCTCAATTAAATGCCAGTCAACAAGTCAACTTTTGCCGCAGCCCTGCCACGGTAATTGTTGTCGGGCAACAATTTATCGCCCGATTTACCCCAACCCAACCCGCTAATAATCCATCGAGTGGCCCGGATGTAACAGTCCCCAGTATGGGTAAAGGCCGGTTTATTGCCAGTCAATATGCGGTCACTGCCGGATAAATAACCTCTTCAACTTTATTTTAAATAACAGGTGATATAAATATGGGACAGGCCGAGTTAGAAAATAAACTCTCTGCTATTGTGCCGGATACTGCATTTAAACTTGATGAAAGAAGTACGCTGGATATTTTAAACTGGCTACAAGAATACGCTAAAAAAATCCCTTTCGATCAAGAGAAAAAACAGTTCTGGGACAGTTTTTACTTTATTCAAGCAAATAATCCGCAACAATTAGCGGATATTTACCAAAATGTAAATAAAGCCGATGGCCGATTACCCGCTCATCAAGCTTTTGTTTTGGCTTTCTTAACGTTATTAGAAACAACCAACCGATTATTAAATACCTTTCCGGCCCGGCACCGTGATCTTTATTACCGGGAATTATTAGGGCTGAAACCTAAAAAAGCCCAAGCGGATAAGGTTGCGCTAGGAATTACTCTCAATCCTGACAGCACAGAATCGTTGATAGCCCAAGGCACGCTATTTGATGCCGGGCAAGACAGCGCTGGCAATCCATTACACTATGCATCAGATACGGATTTACTGGCGAACCAAGGGGAACTGACCGACCTATATTGGTACCGAAGAGATAAAGATGGCTGGCAATCAGCAACCCCACTGAACCACTCAGATAATTTGGCATTACCCGAAAACGGTATTCGACTTTTTAGCCCAACATCCCATGATACTCCTGTGCTGTCCGGTTACCTGATTACCTGCTCCTTGTTTGCCATGCCGGCAGGAGAACGCCGCATTAAAGTGACTCTGGCAAGCGAATGGGCGGGTAATACTGATCACATCACCGCGACAATCAGCGCTGGAGATCATTGGCTCTGCTTGTCAGTAAAATCTATCGACAAAACCACGATAGAGCTTGGATTATCATCCAGTGATGCCGCTGTCACTGCCCCTGATGCCCTGGATAATATGGCGTTTAATGTACCGGCATTAAAACTGGGTACCACTCAAGGCCCTATTCTGCCGGAGATTAAAGGCATCGAAGTCAGTATTAATGGCAACCGCAGCGTGCACTATGCCTCTGACAATGGTATTGAACAGACGGATACCGCCAGCTTCCCGTTTGGTCAATCCCCGTCGCTGGGTTCCGGTTTTAATCTGGTTGCCCCAGAATGGTATGGCTCTGAAAACGCAACATTAACGATTACGCCTCAATGGGTTGGCTTACCGACAAGCAGTTTTTCAACATGGTATGACAAATATAATCCGAAACCTGCCAGTAATGGGGTGTTCAAAGTACAAGGTTACTTAGTCACATCTCAAAAGAGAGACGCTCTCAATAACGCTAAATCTCAGTCATTATTTGGTGGAACAGGTGCCCCACAAGGACAAAGTCTGACATTGACCTTACCGGTGATGAATTATCCCCTTGCAGACAGTCCATCCCCCAACGAATGGCCGGCATCCGTGCGCATAGAACTGGCTGAACAGGATTTTATGCACGCCCAATACTGGCAAAATCCCACGGATAAAAATGTCCCCTATACCCCGCAAATCAGTGCATTGCAGGTACAGTTCAACGCTAAAGCCAAACCTGAGCAATTCACCGTTTATCCTCTGACCCCTTTTGGCCGGGCCGAGGCAACAGCAAAAATGCCGACACTCACCCATGAAGCCTTCTATTTAGGCTTTACAGGCGTATCACCGGGACAAACTCTATCCTTATATTGGCAATTAGCAGGGATTCAAGCCCTCGCTTTATCCTGGTTTTATCTCAACAACAGCAATAGCTGGAACAAATTAGATGAATTAGTTGACGACCAAACCCATAACCTGTTTGACCGGGGTATCTGGCGTACCTTATTGCCCCAAGATGCGGCAAATCAGGCCCCTCTGATGCCGCCGGGGCGCTACTGGCTAAAAGCTGAGATAACGGCTCAGACCGATCCTCAGGATTACCCCAGCATTAAAAGTCCGCTATATAACGCCACGACAGCGACTTTAGTAAATGCCCAAGCCATTGAACAAGCTCATTTTATCAACGGATTGGCCGCTGGCAGCATTAAACAGCCAACCAGCACATTAGTCGCAATCAGCAACGTCACCCAACCTTGGGCTTCTTGGAACGGTCGCCCGCCAGAAACCGAGCAAGCTTTCCTGACACGTCTGCCTGCCCGGTTATCTCACCGTAATCGGGTACTGAGTTGGGGCAACATTGTCACCTTATTAAAAGAGCAATTTGTCAGCCTGTTTGACGTCAAATATCCTTCTGCCAATGAATTAACCAAAATCCCGGCACCAGAAATACAACGACTGATTGTGATCCCTAACAGCCGTTACAAAGATAACGATGATGTACTACGACCCAAATTAAACCCTGCCCGGCTGGCAGAGATGGTCGAATGGATCAAACAACTTAGCAGTCCCTGGGCAACGATTGAAATTAATAACCCCACCTACGTTGACGTTAATGTGGACTACCAAGTGACCTTTATCTCAGGGATTAACCCCGACTACGGCCATCATCAGCTACAACAGCAATTAAGCCGAAAATATATGCCGTGGGGCGAAAATCCGACTATCGGCGTGACAACCGGCAACCATATTGACTACTACCAACTGTTAGCCAACATCCAACAATCCCCTCTGGTGGAACGTGTCACCCATTTAAGTATAACCATTGCTAACCGGACCACAGGTGCCATAGGTGAAAGTATCGAAGCTGCCGATGATGAAGTGCTGATTTTGGTCTGGCCAGAGAGGCGCCCCTTAAACCAAGGAGTTAACTCATGAGTCATCAGGATGCCCTGTTTCCCATCGTCAAAGATGATATTACCTTCGATGCCTTACTCACTCAGGCCAAAACAGTCATTGAGCAGCAATCCGGCCAATGCTGGAGCAATACCAGTGAAAATGATCCCGGGGTCACTTTATTGGAAGCCTGTTGTTATGGTGCATCTGATCTGGCTTACCGTCATTCATTACCTCTGAAAGATCTTCTAACCCCCAAACCCGCGGAACAGATACCCGGCGACGGTATTTTCCCTCAGGAGTTCGGCCCACAACAAACACTGACCTGTGGCCCGATCACGGCGGAGGATTATCGCCGGGCTTTATTGGATTTACATAGCAGCGACACAGTTAATGAGACAAACAACAGTTATTTTTTCTTTAATGATGTCCAACTGATCCGTGAACCTGAAGAACAACGCTATAAATATTGGTATAACAAACAGGAACGTAAATATACCTTTAACGATTTGGGCGCCGACGGCAAATTAACCTTGAGAGGAAATTATTGGCTTTATTTACTTCCTGGTCAGGAAACTCAGGCCGATAATAAGCTGGCTCAGCAGAAACTCAACGATTTCCTAAAAAATAACCGTAACTTGGGGGAATCCGTCAGTAAAATTATCTGGCTGCAACCCATCAATTTCCTCTTGCAGATTGATATTGAACTTAATGATAACGTCATCGATATTCCTGATATCTTCGCTCAGGTTTATATGGCGGCGGAACAGATGGTGCTGGAAAAGCCCGGGCGCTATACCACTCAAGCCATGAAAGATCTGGGCTACAGTAATGAAAAGATATTCTCCGGCCCTTATTTACATCACGGCTGGATACCGGCATTACCTCAAACCAAAAATTACACCGGCGCTACGGTATTAAATCTCAGCCATCTGGTTAACCGACTATTAGCGATTAACGGTATTCAGAGTGTCACCCGGCTGGCATTAGCTAATCCCGACAAAACCATTACGCCATTGCCGGAGGATAATTGGTCCTGGGAGATTGCTCAGGGATATTACCCGAGATTATGGGGTAACGATCCACTGGCATTAATTACCTCACCAGATAGCCCACTGACTATTACCGCCAAAGGCGGCGTTAAAATTGTTGTTTCTAAACAAGATATCGAGGAAAAGCTTATTGCAGAGCCGCTGATCGATACACAGCCGGAATTACTGGATTGGGGTAAACATCGTAAAGTTCTGGATTACTACCCGGTGAGTAATAAATTACCCGCCTGCTATGGATTACAGGCCAAAAAACCTACGCCACAGCAAGTACAACTACACCAATTTATGCTCCCTTTTGAACAGATGTTGGCTAATAGCTGCGCTGAACTTGCCCTCTTACCGAAACTCCTGGCTTTTAAACAACGGGGGGAGACCGTATATGGTGTGCAATGGCCTTTTAAAGCAGGTACGGTCAATTACAACGTGCATCAACAGATCACCTCTGACTTAACCGCAAAACTAAACGACGATTCACAAATCTATATTAATGATGACATTCAGAGGTCCAACTATATAAAAGAACTGGAAATCTTAGATCATCTATTGGGTTATTTTGGCGCTCAACTTGCCGCCAGACCACTTACCCTCGATTTTCAGGATTTTCTGGATACCCAACGCGGTTATTTAGCCCAACAACCGGAACTGACCTATCAACGTAATAATATTCGGATTGATAAAATATCGGCACTACAAAAACGGATTGCTGCCCGGTTAGGTTTAGGCGGGGAATGTTTCAGTGACACGCCTGATCTGGCTAATTTGCCATTCTATTTAATTGAACATCGCCAATTACTACCGGCAAAACCCGATATCCAATTTAATACTAAACAAAAGCCTGATTCTCTGGTGGTTGAAGATGATCAGTTAAGAATCACCCAAAAAGGGACAGCAGGCCGCTTATTGCAAGGGCAGGTCATTAACCTGATCATCACTGACAATGATAGAGAATTTACCTTGCGAGGTCAGATGATCACTGAAGTGTCAGGAGAGACATTCTCCCTTAACACACGCAATAGCTCGGGTCTAAAGCACAATCTGGAAAGAATACTGGAGGCATTTGAGCAAAACAAATTGTTCTGGCAAAACAGCCCAGTGTGGTTGGAAGATATGGATTATCAACTGGTTTATGCCGATGCCACATATCAAAATGCTACCGAAGATCAACGTTGGATCACCTCCAGCGCCCAAAGCCCCTTCCCGGCCATGATTGAAGAAAATGACGAAATCACCCTGAAATATATCATTACGCCATCTGGACCATCCCAAAAAGCATTAGCCCATACAGTTCAAGCTGAACCGAAACCCGAATATGAACTCAAAGCACGTGTCATTAAATTTGATCGTATTCAAGGCAAGATATTAATTAAACGCAACCAAGAGTCACGGGATAATTTTCCTTCCGAGACAGAAGCATGGCGCTATCGCTGGTATTTCTCCAGTGAAAAATATGCCCTGGCTGATCGTTTTTCATTTGTGGTTAGCGTGGTAGTGAATCGCTTGTTAATTGAGAGCAACAAAGTTGACCCTTATAAACTGGAAGCTTGGGTAAAAACGGAGATTCTCTCTGAATTTCCCGCACATATTTCGATGATTATTCACTGGTTATCACCGAAACATTTTGAAGATTTTGCCAATACCTATAAACGCTGGCAAAACAATGATGCGCCTTTAGGGGACGAGGCATACCATATTTTAGAGACCTTAACCTTGGGAAGATTACCTTCCGCTGCAACCGGTATTGGCAGTATGCGAATTGCCACCGAACAGCAACGTATTGAGGTCATTGGTGAATCGGGCGATCAATGGCATGAAGACGTGATAAAAGATAATCAGCTATTATATGTTCCTTATACTAAAACGGTAGTATTGGTAAATATTGACTTAAATAAAGAGAATAATAAAGAAACGACTGTTTCAGAACTTCTGTATCAACCGGTAGAGAATAAAGGAAAATTGGTATTTTTAACTGATAACAGTCAAATAGGCCCTGAATATGCCGTACTGAAATCAGATAATGCATGGACAGATTACCATATCAAAGTGAAAAAGAATAAAAATGGGGTTATTACCGATGAAATATTGCATATTAAAGGAAGAAAGAAAGTCGGACTTAATATATCGTGGACGGCAATGAATTTATATGATCTTGATGCAGATAGTCGCTGGTCATTCTATTATGGATTTGTATTAGGCGATAACCCAGATCTGTCTGGTGCATTATTCCACACCGAAGAACCGCTTATTTTATCACTCAATTACATATCTGACCCTAATGACCTTAAAGGAGAAACACGGACAAAATTCAGCTTTAATTTTATTTATGATGGAAATAACCCTTAATAATATAAAATAAATATCTCACTGATTAATACCTCAAAACATTTCAATAATCTCGCTATTATTTGAATATATTTTAGTATAATAGCAAACATAATATAAGGTGATAAAAATGGTAAAAAAATATAACCTATATAGTTCAGACGCTAATCTGGAAAGTACGAACATTCAATCAACAGGACCTGCCGTCGGTGATTTGAAAAACCGTTTTAAAGAGGGCAGTATTCCATTACAGACCGATTATGCCGATTTGATTAATATTGCCGATATCGGTCGTAAAGCCTGTGGTCAGGCACCACAACAAAATGGGCCAGGAGCAGGATTAAAACTGGCTGATGACGGTACACTGAATTTAAAAATGGGCACGCTTTCCAGCCCAGACTTTTCTCCATTAATACTCGAAAAGGACATTTTATCTGTAGATCTTGGTAGCGGTCTGATTAATAAACCCAATGGAATATGTGTTGGTCAAGGTAATGGCATTGTTGTCAATAATGATAATGTCGCGGTCAAAGCGGCGAACGGTATTACCGTTAATGGTAGCGGTGTGGCAATCAAACCCAATAATGGCATCAATGTTGATACTAATGGTGTCTCGGTAAAATCAAAAAATTCCACGATTAAAGTCGAATCTACCGGGATATCGGTAGGAATTGGTTGGGGAGTAAAAATAGGGGGTGAAGGATTAGATATTAAAGCCAGTAATGGGATTAAAGTCGATGGTAATGGTGTTTCAGTCAAAGCCGGTTTCGGTATCACGGTTAATTCAGACGGTGTTAATATTGATCCCAACAAATTACTTTCCAAAGGAATGATTGTGATGTTTTCCGGTAGTAGCGCTCCTAGCGGCTGGGCTTTTTGTGATGGTAACAACGGAACCCCAGACTTAAGAAGCCGTTTTATCATGTGCGGTGAAACTATTTCTGAAACAGGGAAAAGCAGTAATAAAGCCAGTGGAGGTGGGAGTGGAAAAAACTTTTCCAGAAATACAACATCAACTGCGGTTTCGATCAATGTTAGCGTGCTAAACACAACATTAACAGAATCACAAATACCCAAGCATAAACACATTGAGAGCCTGCCTTATTATACCACTCTGGGATTCGCATATGATCATACGACTATAGGAGCAACTAACTACAAAATAGATAACTCAGTTAACGGACTTATATGGAAAAGGATATCTGGGCCAGACTATCATCCATACACATCAGATATAGGAGGTGGACAAGGACATAATCATAATGCATCAGCATCATCGCCTTCACATACTCATAACGTTGATGTCGTTCCGCCTTATTATCTTTTAGCTTTTATTATGAAACTCTAACTTCATCCCACACAGAAAGACTTAAATTATCTATTTTTTACTCATTACCAAGGATATATTGATATGACTTCGGAGCCAAATCTGTTAAATCGGATTACCATTACTATTGAAGCTAATAATCAACAGGTGGCTAAAAAAGTATTGCATGGCTCCCTGCTTAATCAGGCCAGTATAAATAAATTACTCAATTCATATTTTGATGGATATGATATTTATCAGGATATCGCTTTAGAGAAATTAACGCTGGACCTTGGTGAAATAAGTTTCCATGATTTTAATTCATTATTTCCGGCTCGCCTCAAAGTTGCGCTGAATAAAGCGCTCAGCCAATATCAGACCAATAACCCTAGGGAAGAAACTCTACTGAATAAACCCACATCCAATAAATTTACCGACAGGACTTATTTATCCAGTGAAAATCATTTAATTGATGCAGAGAATTTCATTCATTTCTTATCTCAAAAAGGTCCGCAATTCAATCCAATGGAGGTCATAACGGATAATAAAAATAGCGACATCAAGATTAAGCCATTAATCAATCAATTAATGCAGATAGAAAACCAATCAGCATTATTATTAGCGAAAAGCTGTTTATCTGAACAGGGTCTACAACGGCTTTTAGCTATCAGACAACCGGCCTTATTAGTCGCCATTAACCGCAGATTATCCGCAAGAATAAACAAACCACAACATCAGGAGGAGCGTGTCTCCTCCGGGCAACTGATACTTAATGCACTGGAATATATACAGCAGCATAATACTCAGGAAATACCTAAACCTGATGCGAAAATCATCTCTCGTATTACCACTGAACTCGATAACGGTGTACTTAACGCGGCACCTGTTATTACATCATTTCGCCAGGCGATAACCCGCAATATTCGATTAAACAAGATTCCATTAAACAATATCCCATTAAATCGTTGGCTAAAACAACTCTGGCAAACCGTTTCTGTTTCACAGCTTTGCAAAAAGCACCTGCCCGCTGACGAATACCAATATCTATTGGCATGTTTTACACTAAACCACACGGATAAAAATATATCTGATAAAAAACCAACCATGACTCCCGTTGATATTGCTAATATTCAAACATACCAACATCAAGCCAATCAACCCGTCATCACCGATGATCAAAAAATAGTATCAGCACCCGATAAGACACCGATTACAGGCAATCATTATAACCCACATCAAACTATCAATAGGCCACACTCTGGACGGACTTTATTATCGGAACAATCCCTGCCATACCCGATAAATAATGCCGGCATATTAATTCTGTGGCCGATGCTACCTGCACTATTTAACCAGCTTGGTCTCCTTGAGAAACAGAAATTCATTCATCGTCAAACCCAGCTCAATGCTGTTGATTTACTTGACCATCTAATTTGGGGAACCGAGGAGAAACCAGCAGAAAGAAAATTACTGAATTATGTTCTGTGTGGGCTAATAGCCGATAAAGATATTGAATCAATCCCTATCGAGCCAGAAAAACAATTGATAGCAGATCAATGGCTGGATGCGGTGACTGGTCAACTTACCGGCTGGAAAAAATTAAGCCGTAATGATGTCCGGCAACTGTTTTTACAACGACCGGGTGAATTATTGACAGATGAGCAAGAAATCAAAATCACAATACAGCAACAGCCATTTGATGCGCTACTGATCGATTGGCCGTGGCCATTAAATATCGCCAGACTTCCCTGGTTGGATCGCCCTTTACGCATCGACTGGCAAAATATTTAGAAGGTTTATATGGATTACCTACCTACCCATAACCACCATATAGTGGCAGAATCACATTGGATTTATCCCCATTTGGAACGTATTGATCTGCGGTTACAGCATTATTATTACCAAAAGAGTGACAAATACGATTCCTTGCCGGAAAGTTTTTTACTTGCCGAAGATGAATTAGATCAGCGCTTGAAAAAACCACAGGGCATTCCCCATTGGCTAACTAAACCGAATAATATTGTTATTCTGCCAGAAACAGAAAAAAGTCCAACTATTGATCCATTATCAATTGATCCCTTGTCAATATTAGCTGATCGTTTTGAACTGACTGAATTTGAGCGAGATGCCTTACTATTAGGTTTATTACCCCATTTTGACAGCCGCTATCATGCGCTATTTGCTGCTCTGCACGGTAGCAGTAGAAAACAGTGGCCTACTTTTGCTTTAGCAATTAACCTATTCAGCCAACGCCAAAGTGATCGACAATTACTGCAAAACAGTTTCTTACCGCAAACACCATTAATCAGTCATCAACTATTACAGCTCAATAATCACGAAGAATCTATCTGGCTACAGACGCAATTTTTAACTCACAACGCGGTCTGGCATTTTCTATCCGGCCAGCAGGTCATTCTACCACCGCTAATAACCTGTGCTTATTGGCATTCTCCTGCCTCACATCGTTGGTATCCTCAAGCCCTTTATCATTCATTCGAAAAAGTATTATTGAATGAAGCCGACGAAATACGTCCATTGGTGATACTTAGAGGAAAACAGGACAGCGCCAGGGAATTAGCGGTAAGCCATATTATGGCATCTCATAACATAAGGACTTTAACTCTTGATTTAGCCCGCCTGCCAGACGAAGACAATATAACGGTAATAACTAACTTACTGACGGGTGCCGTGCGGGAAGCCCGGCTATATGATGGCTGTTTATTAATTCGCAACTTTTCTTTATTCACAGAGAAAAAGAAAATATTAAATAACGAATTATCCACTTTACTAAATCAACCCAAATTACGCGTGGTTTGTCTGGCAGAACCACAAGACTCATTAATCTGGATTAAACATCTGCCAATGGTACAAATTGATATGCCCGCAGCTACTCTGGCAGACAAAAAAACCATGCTGGAAGCCAGTTTACCGGATAATATCGTTCAGAAAATAAATATCCCTCAATTATGCCAACGTTTTTCATTCACCGCAGAAACATTACCGCTCATTCTTAAAGAAGCACATCAATACCAAATACTCCGACAACCAGCAGGTCAATTGGAAGAAACTGATCTGCGTAAAGCATTAAGTTTCCGTGCTCAACAAAATTTCGATAAATTAGCTCAGCGAATCACCCCCAAACGCCGCTTTAATGATTTAGTCATTTCAGATGCATTAACACAACAATTAAAAGAAATTATTGCCGCCATTCATTATCGTGACCAAATTCTTAGTGCTGGCTTTCAGGAAAAAATCGGTTATGGTACCGGCATTAGTGCACTATTTTATGGCGAATCCGGGACCGGCAAAACCATGGCTGCCGAAGTGATTGCCGGGCATCTTGGCGTTGATCTGATTAAAGTCGATCTCTCTAGCGTGGTGAATAAATATATTGGTGAGACGGAAAAAAATATCTCTCGTATTTTCGATCTGGCCGAAGCAGATTCCGGCGTGCTATTTTTCGATGAAGCTGATGCGCTATTTGGCAAGCGTAGTGAAACCAAAGACGCCCAAGACAGACACGCTAATATTGAAGTTTCTTACCTATTACAACGACTGGAAAATTATCCGGGATTAGTCATTTTAGCCACCAATAATCGCAGCCATTTAGACAGCGCATTTAATCGTCGTTTTACCTTTATTACTCGCTTTACTTATCCCGACGAAATATTACGTAAAAAAATGTGGCAAACAATCTGGCCTGAACAATTGAAATTATCTGATGAACTTGATCTTGAACATCTGGTTAAACGCACTGATTTAACCGGTGCTAATATCAGAAATATTGCTTTATTAGCATCAATGTTAGCGAAAAATGATCATTGCGAACAAATCGAAAACAAACATATAGATCGAGCGGTTACTCTCGAATTAAATAAAACTGGTCGGTTAATTTTTTAAAACCTAACAAGATTGGAGTCAACATGACAACGATAATTGCTTCTGACAATGCTATTATTGAAATTAACCAAGCATTAAATACTATTTTATCCCAGTATTTAAATATTAATGGCAATAAAATTGATATCCGATTTGATCTACCAGAAATTAACTCCATTCAACCGGAACCGACAGTGAGCGTATTTCTTTACAATATACACGAAGATTTACAATTACGCTCTGCTGAACCAAGACGTTATAATCCAGCAACCCGTTCATTATTACCCGGCTGGGTAAATATCAATTGTAGCTATTTAATTACTTACTGGGATGCGAATAAACCATCGAGCGACAGCTCCAGTCCAGACAGTCAACCTAATAATCAAGCCGCGCAAGTCATGACACGGGTTTTAAATGCCTTGATAAATAATCGTCAATTAACCGGCATTCCCGGCGCCTATACCCGGGTTATTCTACAACAGGAAAATTTAAATAGTTTGGGTAACTTTTGGCAAGCGCTTGGCAATCGCCCACGCCTCTCTTTATTATATTCCATTACCGCACCCATGAAACTCCAAGATATTAAAGAAGATATTACACCAATTAGCCAAATTTCCGCTTCTGTGGATCAGAAGCCAAACCTGGATAATTCACAAATCAATCAAGCTCTGGCAGATAAATTGTGTACCGATTTAGGTGGCACCGAAGATATTCGCCTTGCGCTGGCTAAAGTCAATTTGATCACTGAATTTGCGACAGTCAATAATGAAAGTCTGGAAAATAAAAACGTAATCCTTCATGTTTCAGGCATTACCTATTCAGATTATTTAGCTAAAATAAATAATATTCTCTCAACCTGGAAAAATAGTCAGAATGCCGTAATTAAGATAAACGGCATAGGTATTATGATTGTTGAAGAAAATGCTGATAAATTAATTGGAATTTAGTATTAGCCAGCTTATTGTGATAGGTAAAACATACTATATCACAATCATTTCCATACATTAAACATTCAATTCCCATACATTAAGGTGATGATATGCCAAACAAAAAATACAGTGAAAATACTCATCAAGGAAAAAATCCTCTAATGAAATCAGGAGCGAATAATGAATATGATCTACAAGATTCCCCATTAGGCATCGGATTGGATTTAAATAGCATGCTGGTAAATAGCTCTACCAGTTTAAGTCAAATCCAGGATTATTCATTTTGGAAAGAAAACATTTCCGAATATTACAAATGGATGGTTGTCGTTGAATCTCATTTAAAACAATTGGACTGGACCTTAAAATCAATGGATTCGCCTGAATCTGCCGGAACTAACGTAGCCAAAAATATGGGCGTTACTGCACTGCAATCTCTATTAAATACCGGAAGCAGTATAGCCGGCGGCGCTATTGGAGGAGCCATAGGGAGCGCGATAGCACCGGGTATTGGCACTATAGCTGGCGCGGGTATTGGCGTATTAGCCGGAACCGGATTAAATTACCTTAATGACACAGCTATTGATAAATTAAGTAAGAAATTTAAAATCGCTCATCCTTATCCTAAAACAAGAAACATGATACTTGATATCAATAATTACGATAAAAACCCGATCATTAAAGCAATCAAAAAAAACGTCAACAAAGACAACTTAAAAGTCACGGCGGGCAGTTCATTAACATCGAAACTTGTAGGAACAGTCACCTCACCAATAAAATTTCCTGCCTATAAACTTGCTGATCTGGCTGTATCACATCATAGGGCATTAGAAGGATTGAGTGACGACAAAGCCAGACATATATTAGATTTCACCAATAGTATCCGTGAAGTTCTCAATGAAAGCCATTCTGATGCTGTTGCATTTATGCGTAAAAACTATGGCGATAATGCAATGAGTCTTCCTGGACTTTCTTCTAAAATAAAGGGGGAAAAATTAACCTTAAATACATTAGCAAAGAAAAAAAACAAAATAGAAAATAGAATTAATAGCATCAATAAACAAACATTGAAAGTTTCTTCAGGAAGTCGAAATGAATAATTAATCTGTATTAACTCAGATTGACCAATACCACAGAGTTAAGCTCGTTAATCCTCTTAACGAGCTTATAAGTATATTAATTCATCAGCAGAACGATAAACATAGAAATAACACCAATCCACTTATCCCAATCAATAAAAACAACCCTATTCATTATCCCCGACTTGTCATACTTGAAATTGAATAATCAGAGAAAATAAACATCCATTAACAATCTCTGTTATTAATTAATGTTGTATATAAAAATCCCCCGCCCATAATTGTTTTGTTTCATTGGAAATTATTTAAATAACCATTGGTTAAATTTTTAAATATAAACAATAACATCTATAAATCATGTTATTGCGGTAGCTATACCATTGATGAACAAAACAACTCAATATCATATACAAGGTGATAAAAATGGAAAAAGAATATAACCGGTCCACTTTAGAATCCAATATAGAGAATACCAATACTCTGGATCGCCATGAAATTGGTAAAACGCTTGGTCAGACTGATAATCCACATTCAGCGCTAAAACCGGGTGATGACTATACACAGGCAATAAAAATTAACCCTGACGGCGGCTTAAAAGCAGATAAAGATGGATTAAGTGTAAAAATTAAAGCGGGTAATGGTATTAAGGTAGACAATAGCGGCATCAGTATTGATCCCAATAATGTATTGCCAAAAGGCATGATTGTGATGTTCTCCGGTGAGGATGCTCCCACCGGCTGGGCTTTTTGTGATGGTAATAATGGAACGCCAGATTTAAGAAGCCGTTTTGTCATGTGTGGTGAAACTCTTGCTGAGACAGGAGAAAGCAATAGTAAAGCCAGTGGGAGTGGTAATGGAAAAAACTTTTCCAAAAATACAACATCAACTGCGGTTTCGGTAAATGTTACTGTGGGAAATACAGCATTAACAGAAGCACAAATACCTAGTCATAAACATATTGGAGGTGTGGGTTATGTGCATGGGTGGGGAATGAGATATGGCTCTGATTTCCCTGGCGGCGATAATATTTATCAAATACGTAATGACACTGGTGTAGTATCGACTCTTTCCAATTTACCTGTTTACTCATATACATCAAACACAGGCGGAGGACAAGGACATAATCACCCGGCAACAGCATCATCCCCTGAACATAATCATAGTATTGATATCATTCCGCCTTATTATTTATTGGCTTTTATTATGAAACTTTAATTCCGTTGCACCAAAAAGATTTAAATCACCTCTTATTTTCTAATTACAAAGGATATATAACAATGAATATATCTAGTTATTTCTTCCTGAATGAAGAGAACATTAAGTTCAATAATCAGTGTTTAAATACATACATGGGTTACCCTCATCCCATCAGTAAAGATTGGCCCAACCTGCCTGCCGGGTTCCAAAGATATATTGACGATATTGTTAATTTAAATGGCTTTTTATATTTTTTTAAAGGCTCACTGTATCTTAAATTCGATATCGCGAAAGCACAGGTCGTTGATGGACCAAACTTCATTATAGATGGCTGGCCTGGATTAAAAGGAACAGAACTGGAAAATGGAATAGATGCCGCCATAGAATTGACTACCAACACCGTTTGTTTCTTTAAAGGCAGACATTGTATAGATTACACCATCGATTTACACACAATTAAGACCAACACTATTTCAGAACGGTGGGGAATGACTGGGAAATATGCAGCATTTAGTAGCAATCTGGATGCTATTATTTCATGGCCAGATATCGATGGAAATTTTATTTATTTTTTCAAAAATGATTCTTTTATTCGGTTCGACCCAAATTTGAATGCACTTGATGCCGGGCCAATCATCATCTCCAGCGATAATGAGGGTTGGAGAGGATTAGCCTTCAAAAATATTCAAGCTGCAGTATCGGTCGATACCGATTTATTAAGCAGTCACCGTGGCAATAATGGAGGCAATAGTAAAGTCTGTAATGGAACATGTGGTACTAATGACACGGGTAAATATTGTTTCCAGTTACCTCACAGTATTCGATTCGGCTTGATAGCCTACGCTAATACAAATATTCCGCAAACTGTAAAAGTATATATTGACGATCTTCTGGTAGATACATTAACCAGTACCAGTAAAGGACAAAATAATCTCATGGCAACTAAAGCCTACACATCAGGTACAGGCAAAATCTGTATTGAGATTGAAGGGGATGGCAAACCATGTGAGCTACGTTATTTCGATAATATATTTGATGGAAAACCGGGAACAGCTATTATCAGCGCTGAAAATGGTACCAATAGTCATTACAATGATAGCGTGGTGTTCTTGAATTGGCCTCTGACATAAACTAAAAATACTCGGTTTCGAATAATAATTGCGCCCTCCGTGGCGCTTTTTTTCCTACTCATATGACTACCGTAAAATAAATAGTAGTATTTGGAAGAAATACAGTAATTTTGTCGGACATTTATTCAAGCTCACTCTGGCTCAGACCGGTGGTTTTCATCACTGTTTCACAATCGATTCCGCTGTTCAGCAATGCATGAGCAATTTTTAACGTTGCTTCCTGACGCCCTTCTTGACGTCCTTCCTGACGTCCTTCTTGACGTGCTTTATGTTCCAATCTTTGTGCTATTGTCATCAGTACCTCCTCATACCTCGGGGACTGTTCTGCCAGTCGCCGTAAGATCCCCATCTCACACGGATCGTTGAATGCTGATTGAGGACTCTCAAGACGAGTTAGTGGCGTATTTGCTCCAGTTCGTTCTGGCTCAGACCGGTGGTTTTCATCACTGTTTCACAATCGATTCCGCTGTTCAGCAATGCATGAGCAATTTTTAACGTTGCTTCTTGACGTCCTTCCTGACGCCCTTCTTGACGCCCTTCTTGACGCCCTTCTTGACGCCCTTCTTGACGTCCTTCTTGACGTCCTTCTTGACGTGCTTTATGTTCCAATCTTTGTGCTATTGTCACCAGTACCTCCTCATACCTCGGGGACTGTTCTGCCAGTCGCCGAATAAAACCCTCTGGATCGGCGGTATCTCCCACCTGTAATAAGTAGTTTAGCACGCTTTTTAGCTGTTCATCCGTATAGTAATCATACGTCAGCAGTATAACCAACTCTTGCAGCAGCTCTGCCATATCTCGCTGCCGGATATGCTTTTGCACCATTTCCAGTAGCGCGACCCGTTTGTGCGTCAAGATTTCATCATCCGGGATTACCGTCACATCTACCAGCGGGAATTTATTGGAATAGATTTCCTCCGCCAGGGCCGGATCATCGAAACAGTCGAGCCAATTGGTACTCCAAGGATACGGCTGTATTTTACCGTGATAGAACAACACCGGAATGACCAGCGGCAATTTTTCATGTCCCTGCTCCAGATGCCGTTGCATGGCTGAAATACCGTAGCGCATTAATCGAAATGCCATCATTTTGTCCGGGGAACTTTGGTGCTCGATCACACAATACACATAACCGTCACCCTGAGCCGTTTTCAATGAATACAAAATGTCGGAATAATGCGCCCGCAGATTGTCTTCAATAAACGACCCTGATTCCAACCGCAGTGTATCCAGATCACAAACTGCCCGTAATGTCGCAGGCAAATGTATCTCCAAAAAGTCTCTGGCAGTATCAATATGACTTAAAAACTGTTTAAAAACAGCGTCATGTGGCGTTGGTGTATTTTTTCTCTTCATCGGTGAATGGTAGCATACTTTCTTTTATATTGAAGGAATATTAAGCAAGAAACCAAGCGGACTGAAATGTCTTGAATTTTCTTTGACAAAAACTTTGATCGTATCTCAGATACTTTAATTTCCTTCTTAAGCGAAGTTCAGGTTAGTTACCTTTCCTGCAAATTTCCGCTATTTACCTGCTCCAATGATTTAAGTAAATGTTTTGCATTAGCGGATGAACGTAGTAAATAAGCAGTTTCTTCAAGGCTTACATATTCTGCATTTGAAATAATGACGCAATCACCACCGTTTTGTCTGGTGATCAATATTGGTGCACAATCCTGAATATATTGCGCCATCCGTGGCGCACTCTCTTTATTTTCCCTACTTACAATTACCGTAAAGCATCCATTTAATTAAGCGGTAGCATCTGAAATCAATTGGGTTGCCGGCACATCCTGTCCAAATCCTCGCAACCCTACCACATGCACATGTTCGTGGTTTTTAAATACCTTACGCACCAGTTTATAGGTGGTCCCTTTTTCAGGACTGATATTTTCCGGGGCAGCGATAATCAATTGCATTTGCAGACGCTCACATAATTCAAACAAAGTAGCGATAGATTTAGCATCCAGACGTGCTGCTTCATCAAGGAATAATAACCGGCAAGGGGAAATATCTTTACCACGCAAACGGCGGGATTCTTCTTCCCAACTCTGCACCACCATCACCAAAATCGACATGCCGGTACCGATCGCTTCACCAGTAGACAACGCACCACTCTCCGCTTTTAACCAGCCATCCGATCCACGGTTAACTTCAACGTCCAGTTCCAAGTAGTTACGGTAATCCAGCAGCTCTTCACCGATGGTTTGCGGCAAGCGCTGCCCCATATCTACTTGCGGATTCAGGCGCTGATAAAGTTTTGCCATTGCTTCCGAGAAGGTTAATCGTTGGCTGTTAAAGAGATCCTGATGCTGTTCTTGCTGTTCAGACAACACATCCAGCAATATCGCGTGGCTTTCACGCACGTTTACATTCAACCGCACACCACGAACTTGTCCGAAGGAGACTGCTTGTAATCCCTGATTTAGCATGCGGATACGGTTCTGCTCGCGCTGAATGGTTTTGCGGATAATATTCGCCACACTCTTCGAACTGATGGCGAGTTTTTGCTCGCGAGCGGTCAGCTCTTCCGTCAGACGGGCCAGCTCAATTTCCATCTGTTCAATGGCATCAACCGGATCGTCAGTACGGATAATGTCCTGACGAATACGCTCACGCAGGTGCTGATAAACCGCAATGAAGAATTGAATCTTACGTTCAGGGCGTTTTGGATCTTCGGACAAACGCAGCGCATCACGTAGAGGTTCGTTATCGGACACCGCCAGACGCAACGCACCCAGTGCCTTATCCGACATGGAACGTAACGCGCCACCCTCCATATACGCCAGTTCACGGCGATGCAGACGACGCTCAACGCCATTGTCTTTCACCATGCGCATCACCGCACACCAACCCGCTTTGGCAGAAACCACCTGTTCACGGATTTGATAGTAATCACGTTCCAGCTTACGCAGTTTTTTCTGCAAGCTATCCATTTCTGCTTCGCAAAAGGCGATCTGCTTCTCAAGCTGGTTGACTCTGGAACGGTTAGTGCTGAGTGCTTCATGGAGTCGATCACGGCGCTCGCGGGCGCGCATTTCAGCATTGACGTCCGCCTGCACACCAATCTCTTTCATCTCTTGGTGCAACTCTTTCAGCATATCCTGTTTGGTTTCGTAAGAGCTTTTTAGCGATGCCAGCACTTGGTTAAATTGGGAATACTGCGCTTGCTGTTGACGCAATTGTTCGCGGGCGCGACTGCGGTCCGATTCTGCATGTTCCAGACGCTGACGCAGTTTATCATTCAGATCCGCATTTTCACTGAGCATACCGGCAGAATCGCTGTAGCTAAAATGCGCACGGCGCTGCACCACTTCCACCAGCGCAAAAGCCTGTTGTTTAGCCTGATGCTGACTCTGTTTGGCTGTTTCATAGTCCCGTTGCAACTGTTCATGCTGCTGTGGATCGCTTTGCAGAACCGCAACCATCGGTTCCAACTTTGCCAGTGCCGAGCCATGTTGTTGCAGGAAACGGGCCGCTTCCTGCGCTTCGTCCAGCTCTTCGCGTATTTCTTCTACGCGATCGATTAAGGTTTCATCCAGCAATAGCGTAACTTGAGGGATCAGGCGATTTAATGTCGTCAGGCTCTCTTTAGCCTGAGTATATTGCTGACGCTGTTGTTGGGTTTGATCTTCAAACCGGGATAGTTCACGTTCCAGTTCCGTGTGACGCTGCCTCAGTTCGCGGATTTCCGCTTCCGGATCGGTATCAAATGCCACAGAGAGGTGTTTACCCACAAACTGGCTGAATGCCTGATGCGCACGCTGAATTTTCTGCACATCAAAAGAGAGCGTGGCATAACGCTCTGCCAAGGTATCTCGTTCCAGATTCAAGGCTTCCAGACGGTTTTCTCTGGCAGCACGACCAAACAGCGGCAATTCAGGATAACGGGAATAACGCCACTGGCGGTCAGAAGATTTGACCAATACCGCATTTATCCGCTCTTCGGCATTAAATACGCTGTCATCAAAGGATTGTGGATCTCCTTCAATTAAGTAGAGATCTTCCGGGCAATCTTCCAGCGTTTCAAGATGTGGACGTACCAAGGAAAGATCGGGCACCACAATGCCATGTCGCGCAGGCCCATACAGAGCAGAGAAGTACGGTGCATCATCAATGGTGATGTCGTCATAAATTTCTGACAGCAAAACTCCACCGAAACGTTCCGCCAACGCAATCATCCGGCTATCTTCCGCTCCGCTCGGCTGACTGAGGCGCTCGATCTGTTTTTCCAGCTCACGTTTCTGGGCAGCAACTTCATCTCGCTCTACCGTTGCTTCACGCTCACGTTCAAGCAACTGCTGCATATATTCCGTCACGTCATTACCGCTCGCCAGCACTTCACCATTCTGTTCACACAGTTGGCTCAGGGTATCCTGCGCAGCCAGCCAGACCGGGGCACGGGCAGTCAATGACTGAATTTTCTGTTTCAGTTGTTCAAGCGCCTGACGCATCTCCATACGGCGTTCACCGCTTTCATTAACGCTTAAGCTTAGTGCTTCCTGCCGTGCTTCAAGTTCACTCTGTAACCCTTCCAGATCTTCAACCTGATATTGCTGCCCTTGGCGTTTACAAAATTCGTTTAATAAAAACTCTGCATTTTGTTGGGTGGTCAGGCGCTGCTCCAGTTCAGCCAATCGCATTCGCAATGGCGGCACACGATCCGCAAGATGTTGCTGTGACGGCCAGTCACGCAACAATTCACGAGCACTCTGCCACGCTTCACTACGGCTGATTTCACCAACCATGTTTTTAACCAGTTGATATGCCTGCTCAAACTGGCTATGAGCCGCATCAGCAACACTTAATTTCTGTTCCAATGCCAACAGGGCTTCTGTCGCCTGTTGCTCTTTAGCCTGAAAAGTTTCCAGCCATGTTTCTGCATTATCAGCGGCAAGATCCGGTAGCCGACAAAGCTCACGAGCACGTTCCAGCGCTTGTAACGCCTGTTGATACTGAATAGCGCGGGTTTGCTGAACATCCAGTGCTTGCTGGTAATCTGCCAACTGGCTTTTCAGCTCATCGACTTCCTGTTCTGCCGCTTCCGCTCTGGCTTCATATTCAGCTTGAAGTTCCGCTGCTTCTTCAACAACCTCAGTCTGCTCTTCCAGACGGTAGGAGAGTTCTTCCAGATCTCCCTGATAACGGTCAATTTTTTCCTGCTGGCGCATGGCTGTCTGCACCAGATTCAGGTGATCACTGGCGGCTTGATGATCAGCTTCTAAATCAACAGAAGCTCCACTCTGTTCCTCCAGTTCCCGCGCCATTTCGACATGGCGATACTGTTCGGTTGCCAGTTGCCGATGGCTGCCAAATAGCTCCCCACGCAATGCCAGTGCTTGATCCAAATAAGTGCGCCGCTCATTGGCATGGCGCATATAATCAGCGGAAACGTAAGCAGTTGCTTCTGTGATTAAGTGTTTGAACAGATCACGATCAGATTGGGTAACTCGGATAGCTTCCAGCGTTATACGGTTTTCACGCAGTGCCGCTTCCATATCCTGAAATGCCTTGCGAACACCGCTGTTTTCCGGCAACAGGTAATCACGCAGGGAACGGGTAATGGCGCTGGAAATACCGCCGTACAGGGAAGCTTCGATCAGACGATAGAATTTACTGCGATCACTGGCTGAACGCAGGCGTTTGGGTATCACCCCCAAATCAAACATCAGCGCATGATAATCGGTAATAGAGTTAAATTGTTTGAACTGCACGCCTTCCATCTCATCAAGGCGATCTTTCAGTTCATTCAGTGGCAATACACGCGCCTGTCTTTCACCCACATTTTCAGTCAATAACTGCGTAGGTTGAATGGCGGTTGGCAAGCCTTGGATCATAAAGGGTTTGATATCAACCTTACGGTCACGTCCCGCCACCTGTTGCAATCTCACCCCGACCACCACCCGCTGATGCCGAGAGTTAATCACATCCAGCGTTGAGTAACAGACCCCCGCCCGCAACTTGCCGTGCAAACCTTTATCACGAGAACCGGAAGTCGCTCCGGCTTCGGTGGTGTTACGGAAATGCAACAAGGTTAAATCAGGGATCAGCGCGGTGACAAAAGCCGCCATCGTGGTGGATTTACCCGCGCCATTGCCGCCTGATAAGGTTGTCACTAATTCATCAAGATCAAATGTTCTGGCAAAAAAACCATTCCAGTTAACCAGCGTCAGTGAACGAAATTTACCGCGTTCAATCATGGTTGTTCATCTCCCGTACCTTCTGCTGAGTTATCCGCTGTTTCATCATTTTCACTGTCATCAAGCGACAAACCGCCTTCAATCGGCATTGCCTCACCATCACGGATCATCCTCAGTTGTACTTCACGAGGATCGTCGCCACTGCGTACATCCGCACCAAAACGGAATACCGCCTCAGTAATGGTAAATTTGTTGTTGTCATTTGGCAGGATATAGACCATGCCCAAACGGCGCAGACGGTTCAGTGTCGTGCGCACTTTCTCCTGCAATTTCTGTTTATCCAAATCGGAACCGGAGGATCGCTGGTTGACAAACTTCATCAACTTGCCCTCATCGGCCAGTGAAATCAGCTCTTCGTACAGCTCTTGAGCAGTAAAAATCCCCTGATTAGTCAGGCGTTCCGGGCTGAGATAGAGATAACAGAGGATTTTTCCCACCATCATGTCCAGCTCCGATAACACCGAACGCGGGATCAATGTGGTTGAACGAGGCCGCAGATAGAAGAAACCTTCTGGCGCACGGATCAACTCCACATTATAGCGGGCGTAAAATTCCTCCAATTGCGCCTGAAAATCCATCAGATAAGCGTGATTATCAAGATCATCCATCCCGATATGACGACCCGCACGAAGCTGGCTATCCAGTTCCGGGAAAAGTGAATTGGCTAACGCCTGTGCCAGTTTAACTGGCATAAATTGTTCAATATGTGTCGATGACATGTGCCTGTACCTTGGCTCCGTAATCATTAATCGCTAACCATTCTGCTGGCAACCCAGAGAAATCCGCTTCTGCCACTCCCAACCGCACAGCCTGATCCACCAAAATACGCGCCACATCAAAGTGACGAGAGAGCGGGTGCTGAGCAAGGTAATCCCTCAGCACTGCACCTAAATCCAGTGGGCGCTGTTCCTGCCGATATACCAACAGAGCTTTTTCAATCATTTCTGCCAGTTGTTCGTTTATTTCACTGAATTCTTCATATTCCAGCGCTAATGGCAGTTCACCGGTCACCTCTTCATTACGTAACGTCAATTCTTCGTCCCGCATATCGAGCAAACGTTCGGCGTTAGCAATAGTGAGGGTCCACGGGTTATCAAAATAGTGTTGAACTGATTGACGTAAGCGCTGAGAGAAAATACGGTTTTTATCCATATCAATCGCAGTACGGATAAATTTGTGAACGTGACGATCATAGCCAATCCATAAATCAATCGCCTGCTGACCCCAACTGATAATACGGTCCAGTTTGCTTTGCAGATCAAATACCAGTTTATCAACCAGTTCTGATCCACCACTGTCCATATTGGCTTCCTGAATGCGCAGCAAATTAGCCTGTAATTTATCTCCAGCCGCTTCCAGTGTGTCCTGGAGTTCCCGCAACGTACCCGATGTTTCAGATAACAGTTGCTCACAGTTGGCAATCGCTGCCTGCCAATCTTGATTCAGCAACGCCGCAATATCTTCCTTAACCGAGCTTTGCTGCTCGTCCATTACGCGCTGAGACATGTCGATACTGTCGAAGATTTCTGCAACAGAATATTTCAGCGGCGCAAAAACATGACGGTGCCAATGAAATTCATCTCCCTTTTCTTCTGCCGCTTCCGCTGCCCGGTGTAACTCACTCGCCACCACCGAAAGTTGCATCGAAAGACGTAAGGTAGAAAATTCCCGCTGACGAATGTAATAGTCACTGATACCCATCCCAAGCGGGGTTAAGCGATAAATTGCATTGTTATCAGCCAATTCACTGGTGAAACGGTTAAGAAGTTTCTGACGCACCATGTCATTGATAGCATTGTTGGCCCGCACCGCGACCGATTCTGTGGTCTGCTCAAATCCTTTGCAAACTTCACGAAAAGCATCAACCAGCTCCCCTTCGCTCATCTCGCCATCCAGACGCTCGCTGTTCAGCACCGCAATTGCCATCAGAAACGCCAGTCTTTCTACAGGCAAGGAGATGGAAAAATCGTTTTTCCTGGCCCAAGACACCAGTTCCGGGACAGTCTGGGAATATTCACTCATAATTTGTCCTTTAAACTGTTAAAGCGGGTTTGCGCGCCATGACATGAATGTAGCGCCCCAGGCTGATATAAGGCTCCTGTCGGCAATAACGCTGTTCCAATTCCAGCAACGCCGGAAAGTTTTCGTTCTGTAATTGGCGATTTTGCAAATAATCGTGAAAAACACGCACGCCTGTTTTGCCGGTGATCGTCATATTTAATTCATCAAGCCATTGATATACCTGTTCAGGTGCCAACGGATTCTGAGGCGATAATGAACGTTTTCTGCGGCGTTGTATATTGGGCGTCGCCAAATGAAAATTACCTAAAATAGCATTGCGCATTACTAAGCCATTGGCATTGTAAAACATTAAAGATAGAGCGCCACCCGGATTAATGATATTCATTAGCACTTCTATTGCATATTTCTGATCGGTAATCCATTCCAGTACTGCATGAAATAATACCAAATCTACCGGTTGTTCTATATATTGGCTAATTTCTTGTACCGGACTTTGTATAAATTGCATATTTTGGCTGACCCCTTTCTCTTCCGCGGCCAGCCTTGCCCGCTGGATCATCTCTTCTGATAAATCACACAATATCACTTGATGACCCAATTCAGCTAATTGGCATGCCATATTTCCCTCACCACCACCCGCATCTAAAATACGCAGTGGACGTTGAGGTAATTGAGCCAGTAATTCGCTAATATCCTGCCAGACAACAGCTTGCCTGATTTTACCTTTGGTTGTGCCGTAAATATTACGAGAGAATTTGTCTGCAATATCATCGAAATTGCGATCCCGCATGAAAAACTGCCTCACTAATGGAATAGATCTGATTTATCTGTTGAGATTTCATTATGCTGAATGCTATTTTGGCACAGCATTCGTTGATATACCCGTCATCTTTCAAGTTGCCTCTTTGTTGGCTGCACTCACTCACCCCAGTCACATAGTTCGCTATGCTCCCGGGGATTCGCTCCCTTGCCGCCGCGATCCATCTTGAAATCCATAGGGTATATAACCACTTTTGACGACAAACTGTGAACCACATGGCTATAATTCAACCAAATTAAGGCAAATAGATGCAATTTTTATTTAAAAAGTACCTCGGTGCAATGGTGATGCCTCTACCATTAATATTGCTAATTTCACTTGTTGCTTTATTACTGCTGTGGTTTACCCGTTGGCAAAAAACAGGAAAAACAGTTCTAACATTCAGTTGGCTCACGCTACTTCTGCTAAGTTTGCAACCTATTGCCGATAAGCTGCTGTTACCGGTGGAATCAGTTTATGCTAACAGCGACCAATCTGATACCAGTCATATCAATCCACCGGTTGATTATATCGTTGTTCTTGGCGGCGGCTTCACTTATAACCCAAATTGGGCACCCAGTTCAAACTTACTTAACAACAGTTTGCCACGAGTGACAGAAGGTATTCGCTTATATCGCCTGAACCCCGGCTCTAAAATGGTCTTTACCGGTGGTAAAGGGGCAAATGTTAAAAGCAGTGCTGAAGTCGCCGCTATCGTAGCCCAATCGCTCGGCGTGCCCGCAGAAGATACAATTGCACTGACAAAGCCAATGGATACTGAGCAAGAAGCCAATGAGGTTGAGAAACTGATTGGTAACCAACCCTTTATTTTAGTGACTTCCGCCAATCATATGCAGCGAGCAATCACTTTCTTTCAACAGCATGGGTTGAACCCCATTCCCGGCCCAGCTAACCAATTAGCGATCACTTCACCATTACATCCTTGGGAAAAATATCTGCCCTCAGCTTACTATCTGTCTCATTCAGAGCGAGTATGGTATGAAACTTTAGGCACCCTCTGGCAACGCATTAAGCCATCAAAAGATCCAGAACAGCCACAAAAATCAGAACATTCTCAGCCGCTAAATAATCCTCAAGCGACTTCTTGAAGCAAAGCAGCAAGATAGATGGAGAAACGAAAGCGCAATGGAAAAAACAGCAATAAATAAATGATGCGCTTTCGTTAATCTAAAATATACCCGTCATCTTTCAAGTTACCGCTTTGTTGGCTGCACTCTCTCACCCCGGTCACATCGTTATCTATGCTCCCGGGGATTCGCTCCCTTGCCGTCGCGATCCATCTTGAAATCCATAGGGTATAAGTTCAAACAATCAATCAGATTTCAAACACTTTTCTGATTGCTGCCAAGTCTTCCGGGGTATCAACGCCCACGCCCGGCGCTTTTAATGCAATCCCCACATGAATTCTTTCGCCGTACCAAAGTACCCGCAGTTGTTCCAGCATTTCAATTTGCTCCAACGGACTCGGCTCCCATTGTACATAACGACGGATAAAACCCGCACGATAGGCATAAATACCAATATGACGCAGGAAATGATCACCAATCGTTTCCCGTGATTGAATAAAACGGTCACGTTCCCAAGGAATTGTCGCCCTGGAGAAATAGAGCGCATAACCCTGTTTATCCATAACGACTTTCACAGCATTAGGGTTAAAAGCTTCCTCTGCATCATGAACCTGCACGGCCAACGTTGCCATTCCCGCGTTACAACCCGCCAAATTCTCTGCAACCTGTTTAATAATCTCTTCGGGAATTAATGGTTCATCCCCCTGAACATTAACGATAATTTCATCATCGGAAAATTGATATTTGTTGATAACCTCAGCTAACCGTTCAGTACCAGAATGGTGATTTTCGTTGGTCAGACAGGCCTCTCCCCCCGCCGCTACAACGGCATCAACAACGTCGTGATTATCTGTTGCCACAATGACGCGTGCAGCGCCTGAACGCTTCGCCCGCTCCATAACACGAACAACCATTGGCTTGCCGTGAATATCGGCTAAAGGTTTACCGGGTAAACGGGTTGAAGCAAAGCGAGCAGGAATAATAACGGTGAACATGCCTTATTTTTCCTCATCCAGAGGTAATTCGCGGGCTTCGTGCTCTAACAGGACGGGAATACCATCACGGACAGGAAACGCAAGTCGATCTAACTTACAAATGAGTTCAAAATTCTCTTTATCGTAACTGAGTTTTCCGTTACATACGGGACAGGCAATAATTTCGAGTAAACGGTGATCCATACATCCTCCAATTATGGAGCTTTAATTTAATGCAACTCAGAATAACATAAGCTTGGTATCATCGTTAACTCTTGTTATTTGATCTTTCGATCCTTTTCCCAATATTATCCACTGAAAAATCAGGTAAGTTGGTGAAAGTCCAAAACCATCTCGGTAGGTGTCATTGGCACAATCCCTAATTGCCAATAAATCATCAACATAGATAACAAACAAAAACCGGAGAGTAAACGCCGTCGTCAAAAATGACTCACTTCGCTACCCTCCGAATTTTACCAAAAGTGCGTTCAAAAAAACGATTACCTTTGTTTGCACATGGTTCAATGCTTCCTCTTTACCATTTAAAGAATGGCAATAAAATAGCTTGATTTTAATAGGGTTTTAGAATGCGATCACATCTGCTGCGGTTAAATCATAACCTTTGCGAATAATTGAAAATTCTACATCCTGCCCTTCTGTGAGTGACTTGTTTTTTGTATTCGCAATCGCTTTTCTATTGACGAATATGTCTTGTCCCCCATCCTGTGGAGAAATAAAACCATATCCTTTATGCTCATCAAACCATTTCACTCTACCCATCTTTAATTGTAATGTCATAATAACTCCCCCGTTTGTCCATCTCACAATAATTTAATTTATTGTTTTTGATGTTTTTTTACCCTTTATTCAATTTTCGAATAGAACCTCATCTCAGTTTCAATACCTTGACCTTGAAATACATTTCATTCGAGTAGTATACCCGTCATCTTTCAAGTTACCTCTTTGTTGGCTGCACTCACTCACCCCGGTCACATAGTTCTCTATGCTCCCGGGGATTCGCTCCCTTGCCGCCGCGATGCATCTTGAAATCCATAGGGTATATATCGTTTAAGTAACAGATACGAGCGGATATCCTACCAGAATCGTACATGTTTGACTCAAGAATACACAATGGTTGTTTATCCATAATGGATAGTTTCAATATCAGTTAACAATGGCGAAAAATCAAATAAATCTGAAAAATTACTGAAATTGTACGAATTGGCAAGGCGAGAACCGCTTTGGCAAGGAGCAAAAAGGCAATCTCCCTGTTGACTATCATCGACTCACAAAGGCCGCTTTGATTAAAACATAATATACCCGTCATCTTTCAAGTTGCCTCTTTGTTGGCTGCTCTCGCTCACCCCGGTCACATCGTTATCTATGCTCCCGGGGATTCGCTCCCTTGCCGTCGCGATGCATCTTGAAATCCATAGGGTATGTTTACTTACTATTTTTATTCGTCTCCAATAACGAACAAATCTTGTTTAGCATTATCTCCCCCTTTTCCTGAGGTAACCGCGCATCTACGGGTAAATACCACCAATTTGGCTGAGCAAAACTAAAACACTTAACCGCATCTTTTTCTGTCATCAGTAAATTCTGGTTGGTATCAGCCAGATGACACAATTGATCTTCTGCGTACAGTTGATGGTCGGCAAATGTATACTCCTTTTGTAGGTCAGCACCTAACTGTTGCAAGGTCGCAAAAAACCGCGGTGGATGGCCGATTCCAGCCATAGCAACAGCGTGAGGTATCAGATTCACGGCGCGTTTTTCACCATTCACCATATTCACAGCTAATTCACCAGCTAATGTCATGGATAATTCGCCTGGCTGAGGAGTACCACCGTTGGTGATAATGGCATTAACCCTGTTCAACCGCCCAGATAGTTCACGCATTGGGCCAGCGGGAAGCCACCAACCATTACCAAAACGGCGCACGCCATCAATAACCGCAATTTCAAAATCCCGCTGCAAAGCATAGTGCTGTAAGCCATCATCAGTCACGATGATATCCAGTGGCGTGTCTGCCAGTAATGCTTTCACTGCTGCAACCCGTTTTGGCGCAACAGCCACTGGTGCGCCAGTACGACGATGAATTAATACCGGTTCATCACCGGCTTGAGCCGTAGTGATATTTCCAGTCACCAACAGAGGATAACTTTCCGCTTTACCTCCATAGCCGCGGGAAACAACACCAACCCGGTAACCTTTTTTCTGCAACTGCTCCACCAGCCAAATAACCACCGGCGTTTTACCATTACCGCCGGCAGTGAGATTACCCACTACCACAACAGGTACAGGTGCTTTCCAAGATTGCCTCAACCTTGTTTTATAACTCAACCACCGTAAGCCACTTATCAGCCCGTAAAGGGCTGAAAAAGGTAATAACAGTAAATAAAGCCATGAGCGGCCTGACCATATGCGCTCAATCATTGACCAAATTGCATCCGATGTAGTTGTGAGTAGACACCATTTCGCTCCAGTAGAGAGAGATGGTCACCCCGTTCAACAATATGCCCATCTTCAACCACCAGAATTTCATCCGCGTTTTCAATGGTTGATAGACGATGTGCAATAACCAGCGAGGTTCTGTTTTTCTGCAATTCATCCAGTGCAGCCTGAATTGCCCGTTCAGATTCCGTGTCCAGCGCCGAAGTTGCCTCATCAAGAATCAGAACCGGAGAATCACGCAACAAGGCACGTGCAATAGCAATACGCTGACGTTGACCGCCAGAAAGCAGCACACCATTCTCACCGATCATCGTATCCAAGCCGTTATCTAACTTCCTGATGAAGTCCATTGCATAAGCCATCTCAGCGGCTTTCTCAATCTCTTCACGGCTGTATCGGTTTTCACTGGCATAAGCAATATTATTCGCTACCGTATCATTAAATAGATGCACATTCTGCGATACCAGAGCAACCTGTCCACGCAAGGAAGAGAGCGTATATTCCCGCAAGTCATGCCCATCCAGCAAAATATTACCTCCGTTGACATCATAAAAACGGGTCAGCAAATTCGCTATTGTGGATTTACCAGAACCAGAACGCCCTACCAAAGCAACAATTTTTCCCGCCGGGATATACATGGAAATATTTTGTAACGCCGGTAATTCCTTGGTTGGATAGCAGAAAGTTACATTACGGAACTCAATATCACCGTTCGCTTTTTTAAGCTCCAGCTTACCGTCATCTTTTTCCTGTTCCATATCCAGAATCGAAAACAGAGTCTGACAGGCGGCCATGCCTCGCTGGAATTGCGCATTAACATTAGTCAACGATTTCAATGGACGCATCAACGCAATCATTGATGAAAATACGACCGTAATTTTACCCGCTGTCAGTGTTTCCATAATATCCGGGAAACTTGCTGCATACAGGACAAAAGCCAAAGCAAACGAGGCAATAAGTTGAATGATAGGATCAGAAATTGATGAAGCAGAAACCATTTTCATGCCTTGCTGACGCATATGGTTACTGACTTTATTAAAGCGCTCAGTTTCTACTTTCTGCCCACCGAAAATGAGCACTTCTTTATGCCCTTTCAACATCTGCTCAGCACTGGCTGTGACTTGCCCCATGCTATTCTGCATATTTTTACTAATACTGCGAAATCGCTTCGATACCACACGAATCACCAATGACACGATCGGCGCAATCACAATCAGGATCAGAGATAATTGCCAGCTATAGTAAAACATCAAAATAAACAGGCCGATAATGGATGCCCCTTCCCTGACCACGGTAATCAGTGCACTGGAAGAGGAGGAGGCCACTTGTTCAGAATCATAAGTGATACGAGAAAGCAGCGTCCCTGTAGATTGCTGATCAAAAAATGACACCGGCATCCCCATCATATGGCTGAACAGACGGCGACGCATCTGCATTACCACTTTACCGGAGACCCAAGAGATACAATAACTTGATACAAACCCGGATAGCCCTCGCATAATCATTAAAGCAATCACAATCAGTGGCATCCATTTCAGTACATCACTGCTTGCTTTGCCGAAACCTTCATCAAGTAAAGGCTTAAGCAATGAAAGCATTAACGTATCACCGGCAGCATTAAGGATCAGTGCAACCGCAGCAACTATCAGCCCAATCCTGAACGGAGAGACAATTGGCCATAGTCGGCAAAACGTCTGCCAGGTAGAAAGGTCTTTATCATTCATTATTGAGTTACCAACACAAAAAGAAATAGCGGGTTATTCTACTCATGATCACTACGAATACCAAACCACTGATGATACCAACGTGACATAATTTGTTGCCTGTAGCTCATTATTTCAACATGATCGCCATAAAAATAACCTGTTATCTGCCCGGATACCGCGGTGCTACGCCATTCTGCCCCTGTTTTACGATAACGTCGCTGCACTTTAACCGAAGGAAGTCGCCACGGGCTATAACGTGCAACAGAGGCCAGTGCATATTGTGGTGAGACGGTATGAATAAAAGCGGCTGTAGATGACGTGTTACTACCATGATGTGGAACCTGCAATACGGTCGATCTTAAATGCTCTTTTTCTATTCCCAATAGCTTATATTCCCCTTGCTTTTCCAGATCTCCGGTTAAAAGCAAGCTATGTTTACCATCTTCTACCCGAATGACACAAGATTCGTCATTACCTGCGCGTAATGATCTTACCGGCGGCCATAATACACGGAAGCTCAACCCCTGCCAGAGCCACTGTTCACCGCGTATACATGGAAGATGTTGCTGATTGATTAAAGAACTTCTCACCGCAATACCTGGATATTTTTGTTGTAAGAATGCTAACCCACCGGTATGGTCAAGATGATCATGACTGATAATAATCTGCTCTGGCATTAATCGATGCCAACGCAAATAAGGGATTATCACCCTTTCAGCCATACTGCCAGTTTCCCAACGATTAGCGGTATCAAAAATCAGCGCTTTGCCATCTTTTTCAATGATAACCGCAAGCCCGTGCCCAACATCCAGCATAGAAAATCGCCACAGATATTCTTCGTTACGCCTCAGATAGCAAAGCATTATCCCTAAAGAAATGCCAATCAGTAACTTATATGATTGCCACCAGGAAAATCGCCAAATGATGATAACAAACCAGCCAATAAACGTTATTAATAGGGGAAAACGACCCGTTTCACTCCATGACTGTTGCAAAACTGGCAAAGGAATTAAAGAGAAGGTTACAGAGTAATCGACTAATTGCCATAATAAAGCATGACTAAAAGAACAAAAATGACCTATTAATGCCAGCATAATCAACGGCACAGTAATAAAAGAGATGATTGGCACGGCCCAGAAATTAGCAAATAAAGCGGCAAAATTGACACCATGAAATAATAATAGCTGGAGAGGAATAAGCATCAGCATCATACCCATTTGCATATATAACCCTCGCAGCCATAGCCATTTCCAACCATAACGAAATGGCTCAATCAACGGTGCCCAAAAGAACCAGAACATTAGCGCCATCACAGCAAAGAAAGAGAGCCAGAAGCTGTCAGAAAGCACCGTCAGAGGATCAAATAAGAGAATCATTGCGGCTGTCCACAATGCCCACTGCCAAGGGAAACAGAGAATATTTCTATAACGTAAATATAGCCAGAGCGTTAAACCCAATAATGCACGAATAGCCGGAATGCCCCAACCCGATAGCCAGACGTAATTTATTGCCACTATCCAACCAGCAATCAGTGGAAATCTGTGCCCTATCCAGTGCACCGGAAAGAAGAGTTGTAATAATCTTGCCATCCACCAACCAAACATACTGGCAACAGTAATATGCAACCCTGAAATAGCCATAAGGTGAGCCGTACCTGTTTGTTGTAATAATAAATTATCCTCCTTACTTAACCACTGACGCTCACCGAATGCTAATGCCATCGCAATGCCACTATGCTTCAATTCACGCATAGCCGGTGCAATATGACTGACCAATCGCTGACGTAAGTTACATTTCCCGTCAATTAATTCAGCATGAATGACTTTCCCCGTTAAAGGTCGGCGGATAGCTAATGCCCTACGCTGGCTATCATATCCACCTTGATTTAGCTGACTATGAACTGGCCGTAATTTCATTTTCAGCCGCCATTCTTGACCAGCACACAGAGATTCAGGCGAAATATCCCAATAAGCGGAAACATACAGTGGCGGAAAAATAACTTTGTTTTCATTCTCAATAATACGCAGGATAACCCTGCCTTTCTCTTCATTATCTAACGATAAACTTTCAATAATAACCCGTGATAAATGCGCTTTTTCACTAAAATAGATTATCTGTTCGAGCAGATGATTTCCCTGCCAGCACCCAATAAGAAATGCCAGTAACGAAATTGAAACCATCCTGCAAAGACAAAATGGCAAGAATAAGCAGAATAGCGCCAGTAATAACAATGTCATAACCTGCCATTTCTGTGGTAACTCAGGCAGAAAAAGCAAGGGTACAATACCGACAATAATAGCTATTGCAGCCTGATTCACGCTGATGATTGGTATAGGTTGTTTCCAATTTGTTGTTATCTTATTTATCACAACTGAAAACCACATCCTTATTCATCCTTACCCTTTTATTTTTCCAGCAGAGTATTCCTTATTTTTTACAAAGCAGCCAGAAGCACAAGAAAAATTATCAAACACCTTCGCAGATTAATTTCAGGCTAATAATCATTTCACAAATATATGCGAACAGCTTCGCAAATATAGAAATTGCCACCTGCTAACTAACCAACAAATTTTATATTGATCTCAAATGTAACATTGCGATACTGATATCAAATAAAATATCTCGTAAGGTTTTGTCTGCATCCTCATTACAGACATAAATAAACACGCTAAGCCATCATGAACTTACGAGAAATTACATTATCCACTTATTATTATAATTAAACACTAAATTCATTTTTGAAATTATTAGCCAAGCCTATAAATTAATAGTACAATTAACCTAACCATATGTAAAATAATAAAAATCATTATTACTAGACATTACCTCAATTATTGAGCATTAAATTAGTGAAACTACTTAACTGCTTGTCTACTTTTTGTTTTGTGATTAAGATCGCATTGATTAAATTTAAATAATATTAAATTAATATTTCCATTCTATTTTTATATGGAAAGTAATCAAAAAATCATGTTAAATACAATAAGGTGGTTTTTATGAAAAACAAAATAATTGTATCTGACTCTCTGCAAGAACATCATCTTACTAAATTATTTAATGATGAAGTGTTAGCAATCCATATAAAGAAATATGTTAATATCCCTCTTGCAAACAAGCTCTCTGATTTTTTTCTCTCTCACGAAAATCTAGAATGTCACCCTCATGATTTGAAAAAAGGAGATGAAGTTGTTTTAGTTGATTATGGTGTTGATAGAATCGGTCCATCCTACAACACAACTTTTGGCAAATCCAAAGATAGCGATAGCTATAAAAAATATTTTGAAAATGCGTTACCTGCCATCAGAAACGTCAGAAATTTCTGTGCTCCAATGTTAGCTCCTTTCGACAAATTTCGTTTAGAACTGGACGAAGTATGGTCCGCCGGGGCCAGTATTGCCAACTTTGAAGGTAAAAAGATGCATGCGGGTATTGCCAGAGTGATGAACAGACCAGAACGCTCTTTCATGGTTGAAAAACAACCCCATTTTGATGGCCTTCAACAACAATCTGTCAATTTGTTTGGGCAATTCTCAGTGAATATCTATATAAAAATGCCTGCAACTGGAGGAGAGCTGGAGCTGTGGGATGTTCCTGAAATCCCTATCACCGAGTTAATTGAAGATAATGCAGAAAATGATTGGCGAGGCACGCTTCCGCCATCTATCCTTATTAAACCAGAACAAGGAGATTTAATTATAATAAACACTAGGAAACCCCATGCTATTCGTAGTTTTTCCGAAGGGTGCAGAATATCATTACAAAGCTTCATTGGATTATCACTAAATAAACATCTCATGTTATGGAATTAATTATATGGTTGATGTCATCAGTACATTAGGAACATTTTTTCTTTTAGGATTGGGAGCTGCGGCTCCCGTTGGCCCTATAAATATAGAAATTATGCGTAGACACTTGAATATCAGTTGTCTTCACGCAGTCGTTTTTGGTTTAGGTGCTTGTTTTGCCGATATAATTTATTTATTACTTTTAGGTTTTGGTATATTGCAGTTTTTTTCCAATACTATTTTTATGCCTATTTTGGGGTTTTTAGGCGCATTAATGGTCATTTGGTTTGGTATTACCAGCTTCATAAATAAGAAAAATGAGGAAAATATCAATGTCATCGCCAAACCCTATCATAGGCAATTTTTTGATGGCGTATTGTTGACACTATTAAATCCATACAATGTTATTTTTTGGCTGTCTGTCAGCGCACAACTCAACAATATTGCATCAGGTAAATATAGTTTAGCTATTGGTGCAGCAGGGACAATTATTGGCGTTATTGTTTGGGTTGCCTTTATTAATACTGTGATATTCTTCTCCAGGAAAATGCTCAGTCACCGTGTTATCAAATTTATTAATTACACCAGCGGCGTCGTTCTTATTATGCTTGGAATCTATTTCTTCTCATATTCAATAACACTATTTAATCTGAAATTTTCTTAAGTCAGGAAATACTATGCCTGAGGGTCCAATAACGTTTTTAATCAAACGAAATTTCGTGGAGATCCTTAGGCATAATTAAAATAACTTCTCCGTTTTCATTACTTAGAGCCTATCTCAATAGGCGTAATTGTTGCAGGCAGTTTGAACACGGACAGCGCGGAAAAACCGGAGCGTACACGTAGTACGTGAGGATTTTGAGCACTGCCCAGGTTCAAAATGGCAAATAAAATAGCCCTATTGGGATAGGCAGTTATTGTTAATTAAACGAGAAAGACTATATACCCTATGGATTTCAAGATGGATCGCGACGGCAAGGGATCGAATCCCCGGGAGCATAGATAACTATGTGACCGGGGTGAGAGAGTGCAGCCAACAAAGAGGCAACTTGAAAGATAACGGGTACATCAAGCTGTGGGACATCTTATCCGTACTAAACAGAGGATACCGGAGCAGTAACGATTCTCGACACGCGCATTAAATTCAAAACTACGGCAAAGATATTCTCAATTCTCTGCCCCCGTTTCGTCGTGTTATCTGATAAGACATTTACGTTATTAAAAAACATGATCAAACAAACCTAGTTGAAGTTGCTGTGACTTTGGTATATATTTTATGCAAGAGTTTTTAAAATTAATTCCCTTGTAGGAAGCACTTCAAGATGAATGCACCTGATATTAAGAAAGCACAACATGTTGCATACGCTCAACGTGTAAAAGAGCAGAAGAGTAGTCATGCAGCTCCACAGCCTGTTATACAAAGACCTGCTTTAAGTGTGCCATCAGGTAGTTTCGTTGCTGGTATGGCTCCAAGCTTCTGATTCTTCCCCCTATACCGCACATGATATAATGAGCCAGTGTTTATAATATTTGGTTCTTTTTTTATGACTGTTGAACACATACCGCCTTCTGAACAAATTTATTTACTCAATCAAGAGCTAGTCCAAAACGCTGATAGTTTAGCAGGGCCAGCAATCACTGTTGGTGGTCAAGCTGTGCGCTACTGGGTAAATACATACCTTCATAAATACTCGAAAGATAATTTACCTAATGAAGTTTTCATAACTTCTGTTGATGTTGATTATGTAACAAAACGGAACAATGTTGAAAACATCGCCAGAGCATTCAACGTTGAACCTCACTATAACAATCCACTTGATTTCCCATCTATTGCAATATGCCTTCTGACCGATAAGGACACAAAGACAATTAAAGAGCATGAAGGCCGGTTGTTCTCTAACCCTGATAACAATGATGAATGTAACCTTGTTGATATCATTGACCGGCCAGCAGGTTTTGAACACGACGATTTATCTGGCGACAAACTATACTTGAATACAGAACGTTTTATGATTAATGCAGCGCCAGGCTCTCATGAGCTCGTTCGTATTTTGAATCCTATCGCTTGTATTCGATCTCGCCTCGCCAACATTGTGAATAAAGTCAAAGACGATATTGAGGTCGAGAAAGAGCGCATCAGAAGCCTGATGATCCCTACTTATTACTTTCTGTTAGAAAAACTTGAGCATGAAGATTTTCGAACAGCCAGAAAATATGTTGAAGACTTTGGTTATCTGCTACAAGAACGATCACGGCGTCATTGTCTTGTAAAATATGGGATTGAACTCCATAAAGTTCTTGAATCACTTCAAGTTAATCTCTCTGAACACAGGGATGATTACGAGTTGCCGGATATGTTTCTTGATGAAGAGTTAAGGCGAATGGCTGATCATCATAAGAATCAATATATTAGACTAAGAACTCAATTACAGTTAGACCAATAACTTTATAAGAACGAACGCCCTATTGGGCGTTTCAGACCGCTATTTTTAAAGCCCGGTTTATCTCTTCTGGCTCGCCATTCTTTTATAACTTTAAGAACACCTTCTGGGTTATCTTCAATGCCTTCCTCAGGATAAAATATTAAATCACCACCAGAGGCGGTATTCTGATATTCTATCCAATGTGCCAGCCAACTTACGCCCCATGTCAAACATATCTGTTACACCACCGGCAATGATGTAAGTACCGGGATGTTTACCACAGGTAACCTTATCTCCTTCACGAGCCGTTGCTCGCCCATCAAATGTCATGGTGTGGTCACCAGTAATAATCTGGCCGCCACACGTTGTTTTATCACCAACCAGCAGGAAATACCCTATTGCCATCTATTCACTTCTCCATTGATTTATAGCATGAAGAGTGGCTCTAACTGAAATCATCATGTTTTCACCACTTATGGATTAATAAATATCCAATGATGCAATGGATTTCACTTAAAAATATATAGGAATATTCCGAAATTTATCGAAATTAAGTTGCTTGATGCTGGTATTACCTCATGTTTTGCAACAATTATGATACAATTTTTTATCAAAAACGAATATCACGAATAAATTTGAAACCAATGACGATGTTGGTTTTGCATGCAAATGATTTCTAGGGACACAATGTCAGATTGACAGGATTATGGGGAAGGTTTTCTCAATATAAAATTCAGCTCTTTTTATATGAGCCTTGATTAGATCAAAAAAGTGCTGGCCAAAAGGGCCAGCACTTTATTATTAATTTAAAACAGCACCGAACACACTGTTTAAAATAAGCAATAACTTGTTATCTTCAAACTTAATCGTAGATATTCACGCGATCACGCAACTCTTTGCCAGGTTTAAAATGGGGAACGTATTTACCTTCCAGCTCCACTTTATCACCGGTTTTAGGGTTACGGCCTACGCGCGGAGCACGGTAGTGAAGAGAAAAACTGCCGAATCCGCGCACCTCTATACGTTCGCCATCTGCCAATGTTATTGCCATATGGTCGAGTATTTCTTTCACTGCATCTTCAACGGTTTTGGCCGAAATATGAGATTGCTGGCCAGCAAGTCTTTCAATTAATTCAGACTTGGTCATGAGTACCTCCCTAAACTACCGCACTTGGATAACACTTACGTGTTATCCACCGTTATTCACTTGAATTATTCGCCTTTCGCTGCTTTGAAAGCTTCAGCCATTGCATTGTTTGCAAAGTTTGCGTCTTCTTGTTTGTTCACAGAAGCGATAGCGTCTTTCTCGTCAGCTTCGTCTTTAGCACGAACAGACAAGTTAATAACGCGGTTTTTGCGATCAACACCAGTATATTTAGCTTCAACTGCATCACCCACGTTCAGAACCAGCGTTGCATCTTCAACACGGTCACGAGAAGCTTCTGATGCACGCAGGTAACCTTCAACGCCGTCAGACAGTTCTACTGTCGCACCTTTAGCATCAACTGCGGTAACTTTACCAGTAACAATAACACCCTTCTTGTTCACAGACAGGTAGTTATTGAATGGATCTTCCGCCAGTTGCTTAATGCCCAGAGAGATACGCTCACGCTCTGCATCTACTTGCAGAACAACAGCCGCGATTTCATCACCTTTTTTGTATTCACGAACGGCTTCTTCTCCAGCAACGTTCCAGGAGATGTCAGACAGGTGAACCAGGCCATCAATGCCGCCATCCAGACCAATGAAGATACCGAAGTCAGTAATAGACTTGATCTTACCTTCAACACGGTCATTTTTGTTGTGAGTCTCAGCAAATAGCTGCCAAGGATTAGCTTTACACTGTTTCAGACCCAGGGAGATACGACGACGTTCTTCGTCGATATCCAGAACCATAACTTCCACAACGTCACCAACGTTAACCACTTTGGATGGGTGGATGTTTTTATTGGTCCAGTCCATTTCTGAAACGTGTACCAGACCTTCAACGCCTTCTTCGATCTCTACGAAGCAGCCGTAATCAGTCAGGTTAGTTACGCGACCAGTCAGTTTAGTGCCTTCTGGATAACGCTTAGCGATTGCTACCCAAGGATCTTCGCCCAGTTGTTTCAGGCCCAGAGATACACGGGTACGCTCACGGTCAAATTTCAGTACTTTAACTGCGATTTCGTCGCCCACATTGACGATTTCACTTGGATGTTTAACACGTTTCCAAGCCATATCAGTAATGTGCAGCAAGCCATCAACGCCGCCCAGATCAACAAATGCGCCGTAGTCAGTCAGGTTCTTAACGATACCTTTAACTTCCATACCTTCTTGCAGGTTTTCTAGCAGTTGATCACGTTCCGCACTGTTTTCAGATTCGATAACAGCACGACGAGAAACCACGACGTTGTTGCGTTTCTGATCCAGTTTGATGACTTTAAACTCAAGCTCTTTACCTTCCAGGTGAGTTGTATCACGAACTGGACGAACATCAACCAGAGAACCAGGCAGGAATGCGCGGATACCGTTCAGTTCAACAGTAAAACCGCCTTTTACTTTACCGTTGATGATGCCGGTAACTGTTTCTGCGTCTTCGTAAGCTTTTTCCAGCATCAGCCACGCTTCATGGCGTTTTGCTTTCTCACGAGACAGAACAGTTTCACCAAAACCATCTTCAACAGCGTCTAGCGCAACATCAATTTCATCACCGACCTGGATTTCCAGCTCACCCTGAACATTTTTAAACTGTTCTACAGGAATAGCGGATTCTGATTTCAGACCTGCATCAACCAATACAACGTCTTTATCGATAGCAACAACGATGCCGCGAACGATAGCACCTGGACGAGTTTCAATAGATAGCAGGGATTCTTCAAAGAGTTGAGCAAAAGATTCTGTCATGTTAATGATCTTCAAGATTTTAATTTAACGTCCATTTAGCTTCCCGCCGAATGGGGTTGTTTTACATGCCCTGCTACTATTTCCCTGTAACAAGGTTGTTTGGTTTGCGGAAAAATTCGATACCCGCGTACCCAATTTTTAGTACATCGTCATCAATTATAAGCTAAAAACTTAAAATCGCTCAGGTAATTGAGAGAATTTTTTTCGCATAATTTAGCGCCTTGTCGATAACTTCTTCGATAGACATACTGGTTGAATCCAATATTAATGCATCTTCAGCCGACGCTAACGGCGCAACTGCCCGGTTACGGTCGCGGTAATCACGTTCCTGTATCTCGGACAAAAGACATTCAAAGTTAACACTAAAGCCTTTTTCCTGCAACTGTAGCATACGTCTGCGTGCACGTTCTTCTGCGCTGGCATCAAGGAATATTTTTACCGGGGCGTCGGAAAACACCACAGTTCCCATATCACGACCATCTGCAATCAAGCCCGGTGCAACCCGAAAAGCACGCTGACGCCGTAACAAGGCTTCACGAACTCGTGGGAAAGCAGCCGCCTGCGAGGCAGTATTGCCGACCGCCTCGGTCCGGATCTCATTACTGACATCCTCGCCCTCAAGCATCACACTGAGCTTCCCTTTTCTAGGGACAAAACGCACATCAAGATTAGCAGCCAGAGGAACTAACGCGTCTTCAGACTGGATATCCACCTGATGATGAATCGCGGCCAGTGCCAACACTCGATAAATAGCACCTGAATCAAGCAGTTGCCAGCCTAAAGCCTCTGCCAGTGCCTGGCATAATGTTCCTTTACCTGCACCGCTTGGCCCATCAACAGTTATTACTGGGGCTATCGCCACCATTATTGTTCTCCTTTAGCATGGCAAACACTTCACCAGATGCTGAATATTTACTCAATAAAATAATCAATATCTGCCGTTGATTATACGCACTCATAGAGTGAACGAAATAAGCGCATGCCATGTAGATATACCCGTTATCTTTCAAGTTGCTTCTTTGTTGGCTGCGCTCGTTCACCCCGGTCACATAGTTCGCTATGCTCCCAGGGATTCACTCCCTTGCCGTCTCGATGCATCTTGAAATCCATAGGGTATAGATTTTGATCAAAGAAATACGCTCTATTAAATCATAATAATCGATAATTATGACTTTCGCTGGCTTAATCTCTCCAATTGATTGAAATAATCAGGAAAGGTCTTTGCTGTACAACCTGGATCGAGAATAGTAACCGGTGTATCGGACAGCGCCACCAACGAGAAACACATCGCCATTCGATGATCATTATAGGTGCCAATTTCAGCAGGTAATAATCTTGGTGGCGGTGTGATGCGAATGTAATCAACCCCCTCTTCCACCTCTGCACCGACTTTACGCAATTCAGTTGCCATCGCATGCAGCCGATCCGTCTCTTTTACCCGCCAATTGTATATATTGCGAATGACGGTCTCCCCTGCCGCAAACAACGCAGTGGTTGCAATGGTCATAGCAGCATCAGGGATCTCATTCATATCCATATCAATGCCAGCGAGGGTGCCACGTTCACATTCAACAAAGTCATCACCCCAACGAATTTTCGCCCCCATTTTCTCCAGCACATTGGCAAATTTGGTATCCCCTTGAAGGCTATTTTTACCAATTCCGGTCACACGCACAGTGCCCCCTTTAATTGCTGCGGCCGCCAGAAAATAGGAAGCAGAAGAGGCATCACCTTCCACCAAATAGTGCCCCGGAGAAATGTATTGCTGTCGGCCTTTAATGTGGAAAATCTGATATTGATCGTGATTTACGGTAATACCAAAATTTTTCATCAATGCCAGAGTAATATCAATATAGGGTTTGGAAACCAATTCCCCCTGAATATGAATCTCAGAATCATTTTCCGCCAATGGCGCAGCCATCAGCAATGCGGTCAGAAATTGGCTAGAAACCCGGCCATCTACCGTCACTTTGCCGCCAACAAAACCCCCTTTGATATGTAACGGCGGATAATTTTCCTGCTCCAGATAATCAATTTCTGCGCCCCCTTGACGCAAAGCATCCACCAGATGACCAATCGGACGCTCTTTCATCCGAGGTTCGCCGGTAAGAACGACGTCATTTTTGCCCAAGCATAACGCGGCGGTTAGGGGACGCATTGCCGTACCGGCATTACCCAGAAACAGTTCTATCGGGCCTTGGTGGGTAATCAATCCACCAATACCGTCAACTTCACAACGGGTACGATCATCAGATAAATGATAACTGACACCCAGCGCAGCCAAGGCATTGAGCATATGGCGAATATCATCACTGTCCAACAAGTTAGTTAAGCAGGTAGTACCTTTGGCGAAAGCCGCCAGTAATAGCGCACGGTTAGAAACACTTTTTGACCCTGGCAGGTTAATAGTTCCATTCATGGAGGAAATAGGTTGTAGCATCAGGGATTGCATAAATAACGGGCTCTCCGGTTCTCAATTACATTGTTTTAATTATACCCCTCATCTTTCAAGTTGCCTCTTTGTTGGCGGCACTCACTCACCCCGGTCACATAGTTTGCTATGCTCCCAGGGATTCGCTCCCTTGCCGCCGCGATGCATCTTGAAATCAATGGGGTATATAAGTGAGTCATTTTTACGTTTGAGGAAATATTTTTATCTTGAATAGGCCGGGAACCGTTGTTCCCGGTAATGATTGGCAAATTAACCGTTACGGCGCTCAAAATCAGCCATAAAATCAACTAAAGCCTGAACCCCGTCTATCGACATCGCATTATAAATAGAAGCACGCATACCGCCGGAAACCCGGTGCCCTTTCAGTGCCTGCAACCCTTGTGCATCAGCCTCTGCCAAAAATTTGCTATCCAGTGAGGCATCCGCCGTCTGGAACGGTACATTCATCAGAGAACGATTTTCAGGGGCAATCTGGTTGCGATAAAAACCGCTCTTATCAATCACACCATAAAGCAGTTCAGCCTTAGCTCGGTTACGCTTTTCCATCTCTTGTACTCCGCCTTGCTCTTTCAGCCACTTGAAGACCAAACCAGAGAGATACCAAGCAAACGTTGGCGGTGTGTTGAACATGGAGTCATTCTCTGCCAGAACAGCATAGTCGAAAATAGACGGAGTTTCTTTACGGGCTTTGCCTAATAAATCTTCACGCACAATAACTAATGTGATACCAGCAGGACCAATATTTTTCTGCGCTCCCGCATAAATCATACCGTAACGGCTAACATCCAATGGCCCGGAAAGAATAGAGGAAGAGTAGTCAGCAATAATAACTTTATTCTCGTTAAAATCCGGCTGTTCATGAATAGCGATACCATCAATAGTTTCATTCGGGCAATAATGAACATAAGCCGCATCATCGCTCAATGACCATTCACGCATTGGTTTAACGCTTTTCAAGCCATTAATTTCAGTTTTGATATTAATCACATTCGGCGTGCAGTATTTTTTTGCTTCTTTAACTGCACATGCCGCCCAATAACCGCCATCAACATAATCGGCTTTAACATTGTCTCCCAACAGGTTCATTGGGATAGCGGCAAATTGACCGCGGGCACCACCATGACAGAACAGTACTTTATAGTTTTCAGGCACTGATAATAAATCCCGCAGATCATTTTCAGCTTCCTTTGCCACTGCGATAAATTCCTTACCTCGGTGACTGATCTCCATAATTGAAGTCCCAATACCATGCCAGTTGCAAAGTTCTTGTTCTGCACGGCGCAACACTTCAGCCGGTAACATAGCGGGACCTGAACTGAAATTATATACCTGATTCATTTACCTCACCTTATTCTGACGAAATAACAATGATTGATAACAATAAATAATCTGATATATCGGTTGTACCATTCCCATTTCATTGCTGCAATGGTTATTCAAACGTTGAACAAAACTACCGCAAAAATAGCCAATAAACTTGTTCATTCAACGCTATACCCAATGGATTTCAAGATGCATCGCGACGGCAAGGGAGTGAATCCCCGGGAGCATAGCAAACTATGTGACCGGGGTGAGCGAGCGCAGCCAACAAAGAGGCAACTTGAAGGATAACGGGTATATTACAGATGAACTGCTTATTTTTTCCTTTGTTTATCTACAGCGATGAGAGGAAGGAATAATGTGAATGGCGAATCGGGTAAAGCAATAAGGCCATGATATCGGTAAAATTGCACTGCATTATCATCTTTTGCGTCAACAAGTAGCGCATAAGATGCAATTTCGGTACAAATGGTCCTCTCAATAGCATCAGCTAGCAATGCTCCACCGAGTCCCTGATTTCTAAATGCCTGATCAACGGCCATCCTGACCAACCTGTCTCTGAAAGTAACCATCTAGAGATTCTGAACCACTGTAGAACGAATCACGATCGTGTTCTTCGTTGAGTTGCATAACATCAAACATCGTGGAACTCATTCTGATCGTAATAAAGAGCGGCGCCGTGCGAATGCACGTTCAAGCGCCGGAGCCGATTCCGGTGGATTCAGCAATGCCTGCGCAAAACATTGCTGATCGACCAAAGACAAACGAAGTACTTCTGACTGCTCAATTGCGCGCTGTGCGGCATCCTGTGCAGCAGACACAACAAAATCAGTCATAGTACGTCCTTGAATTTCAGCGGCCCGTTTAATCAGGGCATGTAGATCAGGATTCATACGCGCCTCAAAACGCGCAGTGGAAGTAGCCATAATAGACCTCGACTAAAATTATCCGGCAAATTTCCGTACAAATAATATCTTAGCTACTTCTTGAGCAGAAACTGCTAGTTTTAATCAGCGCGTTCCCTCGCTATAGGGCGCGAAACTCCGTTACCTGCGCGCGCCCTATTGTTATCTCTGAATCACAAATCAATATTTCACAAACATCTCGTGAATTTTCACCGGATCACGTGTTTCAGTGAGTGCTAATTGTAAAAGCACTCTGGCCTTTTGCGGGTTCAAGCGCTCAGAAGCGACAAAACCATGTTTGCTATCGTCCACTTCCGCATTCTGAGTAACATATCCCACTGGTACACGGCTTGCTCTCACAACCACAACCCCATCTTTAGCCGCCAAGGCCAAGGTATCGAAAATCGCCTTGTACATATTACCGTTACCTACACCAGCGCTGACAATACCTTGGTAACCCGCACTCAGAAATGCTTTTGCTGGCAAATCAGACGCATTGGCATAGTTATAGACAATGCCTACTTTAGGCAGCTTATCCAATTTACTGATATCAAAAATCGCCTTACTCGCTCTCGGTTTAGCGGCAGCGTAATAATTGACTTTGCCATTATGAACAAATCCTTCAGCGCCCGCATTAACTGGCTGGAACGCCTGAACTTCGGTGGTGCTCATTTTCACCACGGTGCGCCCACTGATAACCGCATCATTCATTGACATTAACACACCACGTTTGGCAGATGCTTGATCACCCGCAACGACCACAGCGTTATACAGATTTAACGGGCCATCGGCGCCAAGCGCTGTAGATGGACGCATCGCTCCAACCATGACAATGGGTTTCTGGCAGTGGGTAGTCAGATCGAGGAAGTAAGCGGTTTCTTCCATCGTGTCGGTACCGTGGGTGATAACAAAACCATCGGTCTTGTCACACTCAGCATTGATTCTTTTCGCCAAGGTCAACCATACCTGATCATTCATATCTTGCGAGCCAATACTCACCACCTGCTCACCTTTCAGGTTGGCGATATTTTTGATCTCAGGAACAGCATTGACTAATTCATCAATACCAACTCTTCCAGCAACATAGTTGGACTGCGTTGCAGACTTACCGCCGCCAGCAATCGTTCCTCCCGTCGCCAAAAGTGTAATATTTGGTAAAGCAAAAGCAGAACCACTAATTAATGCCAATAAACTGGCTAAAGCTGTGTGTTTCATCTTTTTCATGCTTCTTCCTTAATAAAAAATATCCTGTTAAATTATGGATGATGATAACAATAAATCTGTGATACATACCAGACTTTAGCTACTGAAAAAAAACTCGTATGATGAGCGCCCCATAACGAGCACTCATAAGTGAATACCATGATGCAAACCTTTATTCCCGGCAAAGACGCCGCACTGGAAGATTCGATCAACCGTTTTCAGCAAAAACTGCAACATCTTGGTTTTAACATCGAAGAAGCCTCATGGCTGAATCCGGTTCCTCATGTCTGGTCGGTTCATATCCGCGACCGCGATTGTCCTCTCTGTTTTACCAACGGCAAAGGTGCTAGCAAGAAAGCCGCTTTAGCTTCTGCTTTAGGTGAGTATTTTGAACGCCTGTCAACCAACTATTTTTTTGCTGATTTCTATTTAGGCGAAGCTATCGCTAACGGTGATTTTGTCCATTATCCGAATGAAAAATGGTTTGCTTTACCAGACGATGATTCTCTGCCAGCAGGCATTCTGGATGACCGGTTACACCAATTTTATAATCCTGAAAATGAGTTATGCGCCAGTCAGTTAGTCGATTTGCAGTCAGGTAATGAAGAGCGTGGTATCTGCTCACTGCCGTTTACTCGTCAATCTGATCATCATACCGTCTATATTCCGATGAATATTATTGGCAATCTTTATGTTTCCAATGGTATGTCAGCCGGCAACACGATGAATGAAGCCAGAGTTCAGGGATTATCTGAAGTTTTTGAACGCTATGTGAAAAATCGTATTATCGCCGAAGGCATCAGCCTGCCAGAAATTCCCCAAGAAGTGATGAATCGTTATCCCGACGTTGTTGCCGCAGTCAGCAAATTACAGGATGAAGGTTTCCCACTCTATTGTTATGACGCCTCCCTCAGTGGGCAGTTCCCAGTTATTTGCGTCGTGCTGTTTAATCCTAATAACGGGACTTGTTTCGCCTCTTTTGGTGCACATCCTGAATTTGGTGTAGCACTAGAACGTACTGTGACCGAATTATTACAGGGCCGCAGTTTGAAAGATCTGGATGTATTCAATGCGCCGACTTTCGATAATGAAGAAGTGGCAGAACATACCAATCTAGAGACTCACTTTATCGATTCGAGCGGTTTAATCAGTTGGGATTTATTCAAACAAGATGCTGATTATGCATTCGCTGACTGGAGTTTCAGCGGCACGACCGAAGAAGAATTCGCCACTTTGATGGCTATCTTCAAACAATTGGATGCCGAAGTTTATATTGCTGACTACGAGCACCTTGGTGTTTATGCCTGCCGTATTTTGGTTCCGGGAATGTCTGATATTTATCCTGTGGAAGATTTACATCTTGCTAATAACACGATGGGAACGCATTTGCGGGAAGCTTTATTAACATTACCAGGTAGCCAATGGCAAGCCGAAGAATATCTGGCACTGATTGAGCAATTAGATGAAGAAGGTTTGGATGATTTTACCCGTATCCGTGAGTTGCTTGGCATTGCGGTGGGTAAAGATAATGGCTGGAGCAATTTACGGATTGGTGAACTGAAATCCATGTTGGCGCTGGCTGGCGGTGATTTGGAACAGGCTTTAATTTGGGTAGAATGGACCCAAGATTTTAACGCCTCAATCTTTACGGCCGAACGCGCTAATTATTATCGCTGTTTACAAACACTGCTTTTACTTGCTCTGGAAGCGGATAAAGCACCTACACAATATTATCAAGCATTCGTAAAAATGTATGGGCAAGATGCTGTTGAAGCAGCATCAGCAGCTATTTCTGGTGAACACTGTTTTTATGGCCTGTGGTCAGTTGATGCAGATTTAAAATCACTGCCCGCTCATCAGGCTTTATTAGCTGCTTATGAGAAGCTGCAAAAAGCAAAATGTGATTTCTGGAACGCAAAATAAAATTGTAGAAAAGACAATTCATAATTAAAAGTAAAATTCAGGTTAAATTAAATTTATTTTTAACAACAAATAAACAACAATTTGGCCTGTAATTTTACTTATCAAACTTCCTATTAATGGGTTAAATAAAAAATATTTTAATTTTTAAAATTTTTTTATTTTATTAAAATCAATAGGTTAAATTGAATTCAAACCATTTTCACTCCCCAAAACAAAGGCCACTCTCAGGGAACTATGATCTATATCAAATTCTCCCCTTCACGCCTTTGTTACTATCATTACGTACCGTAACTTATTAATGATAAAGAGATGTTGGTATGAAAGCTGACAACCCCTTTAACCTATTACCACCTGCAGTAATAACACAAATCGCCAATGACATTGGTGTTTATAAAACCACTAAACCTGTTGCCATTACCTATCTGTCAGCAATAACTGCCGGGATTTTTATTTCCATTGCATTCGTCTTTTATATTACCGCGACTACAGGAACCACATCTGTCCCTTATGGGTTAGCTAAATTAGTTGGCGGCATCTGTTTTTCCCTTGGATTAATGTTAGTAGTCGTTTGCGGAGCAGATTTATTTACTTCCACTGTGTTGACGATTATTTCCAAAGCCAGCGGACGTATAACCTGGCATCAAATGATGATAAACTGGATTAACGTTTATTTCGGTAATTTAATTGGCGCACTATTTTTCGTCGCCATTATCTGGTTTGCCGGTCAATACCATGTTGCCGACGGATTGTGGGGCTTGAATGTTTTGCAAACAGCAAACCATAAAATGCACCACTCTTTTATTGAAGCGCTATTTTTAGGCATTCTCGCCAATTTAATGGTTTGTCTCGCGGTTTGGATGAGTTATGCCGGACGTAGTTTAATGGACAAAATATTCGCCATGATTTTGCCAGTAAGTATGTTCGTTGCCAGCGGCTTTGAGCACAGTATTGCGAATATGTTTTTAATCCCGCTTGGCATTGCTATTAAGCATTTCGCGCCAACTGAATTTTGGATTAACGTGGGGGCAACACCTGAACAATTTTCTCAACTCACCATTTCACACTTTATTACTCACAATTTAATTCCAGTCACTATTGGTAACATTATCGGTGGCGCCATTTTGGTGGGTTTAACTTACTGGTCAATTTATCTGCGTAGTGAGCAAAAACATTAATTAGCTCTCTCGCCTGATTTCTTAAAAGTTCGATTATTACAAAGGTAGAAGTATCATGACTGAATTAAATAAAAAGTTCTCTGTAGCATGGCAAGATTTTAACCAGGGTGATTGGCAAAGCGAAGTCAATATTCGTGACTTCATCCAAAAAAACTATACGCCATATGAGGGTGATGAATCTTTCCTGGCAGGTTCGACAAAAGCGACCGATACCTTATGGGAAAAAGTCATGGAAGGTATAAAAATCGAAAACCGCACTCATGCACCGGTTGATTTTGATACTGATGTTGCTGCTACTATTACCTCCCACGACGCAGGTTATATCGAAAAAGATCTGGAAACTATTGTTGGCCTGCAAACGGAAGCTCCATTAAAACGTGCCCTAATCCCATTTGGCGGCATCAAAATGGTAGAAGGATCATGTAAAGTTTATGGCCGTGAACTCGATCCTAAATTGAAACAGATTTTCACTGAATACCGCAAAACACATAATCAAGGCGTTTTCGATGTTTACACACCAGATATTCTTAAATGCCGAAAATCTGGTGTTCTGACAGGTCTGCCTGATGCCTATGGCCGTGGTCGCATTATTGGTGACTACCGTCGTGTTGCAGTATACGGTATCGATTTCTTGCGTGATGATAAATTAGCTCAGTTCAATTCATTGCAGGAAAAGCTGGAAAACGGTGAAGATCTGGCAATGACTATTCAATTGCGTGAAGAAATCGCTGAACAGCACCGCGCTCTGAGCCAAATTAAAGAGATGGCGGCTAAATACGGCTATGATATCTCTGGCCCCGCCACTGACGCTAAGGAAGCAATACAGTGGACTTATTTCGCTTATCTGGCGGCGGTTAAGTCTCAAAATGGTGCCGCAATGTCCTTCGGTCGCGTTTCCAGTTTCCTGGATATCTACATCGAACGTGACCTGAAAGCGGGTAAGCTGACAGAAGTTGAAGCTCAGGAATTAATTGACCATCTGGTGATGAAATTACGTATGGTTCGTTTCCTGCGTACCCCTGAATATGATGAACTATTTTCCGGTGACCCAATCTGGGCAACAGAATCGCTGGCAGGTATGGGGATAGATGGTCGCACGCTGGTGACTAAAAATAGTTTCCGTTTCCTGAACACCCTATACACAATGGGCCCATCACCAGAACCCAACATGACCATCCTATGGTCCGAAAAACTGCCGACAAATTTCAAAAAATTCGCGGCAAAAGTTTCCATCGATACCTCATCTTTGCAATATGAGAACGATGATTTGATGCGCCCTGACTTCAACAACGATGATTACGCTATTGCTTGTTGCGTCAGCCCTATGATTGTGGGTAAACAGATGCAATTCTTCGGTGCCCGCGCAAATCTGGCTAAAACGATGCTGTACGCCATTAACGGCGGTGTAGATGAAAAGCTGAAAATGCAGGTTGGCCCGAAAGAAGAGCCAATAAAAGATGAAGTGCTGGATTACGACAAGGTTATGGCCCGCATGGATCACTTTATGGATTGGCTGGCAAAACAGTATGTTACTGCACTAAACATCATTCACTATATGCATGATAAGTATAGCTATGAAGCGGCACTGATGGCACTGCACGACCGTGATGTTTACCGTACTATGGCCTGTGGCATTGCCGGTCTGTCTGTCGCTGCTGACTCATTGTCTGCCATCAAATATGCCAAAGTGACACCGATCCGTGATGAGGATGGTTTAGCGGTTGATTTCAAGATTGAAGGTGAATATCCACAATTCGGTAACAACGACTCGCGTGTTGATGATATCGCCTGTGATTTGGTTGAACGTTTCATGAAAAAAATCCAGAAACTGAATACTTATCGCAACGCGGTACCGACACAATCCGTTCTGACCATCACTTCTAACGTGGTATATGGTAAGAAAACCGGTAACACCCCTGACGGACGTCGTGCTGGCTCACCATTTGGGCCCGGAGCCAATCCAATGCATGGTCGCGATCAAAAAGGTGCCGTCGCCTCTTTGACCTCTGTAGCTAAATTGCCCTTCGCCTATGCAAAAGATGGTATCTCTTATACCTTCTCTATCGTACCAAACGCGTTAGGCAAAGATGATGAAACACGCAAAACTAATCTGGCTGGTTTGCTGGATGGTTATTTCCACCATGAAGCAGAAATTGAAGGTGGTCAGCATTTGAACGTCAATGTGATGAACCGTGACATGCTACTCGATGCCATGGAAGACCCTGAGAAATATCCTCAGCTCACCATCCGGGTATCAGGTTATGCCGTACGTTTCAACTCACTGACTAAAGAACAACAACAGGATGTGATCACCCGTACTTTCACCCAATCTATGTAATAATTTGTTAGCACAGGCCCTGAACTCTGGGGCCTCTATTCGTTTATCCTGCCAGTTTTGGAGTAAACCTGCTATGTCCGTACTTGGTCGTATCCACTCTTTCGAATCCTGTGGCACCGTTGATGGCCCCGGTATTCGGTTTATTGTTTTCTTTCAAGGTTGTCTGATGCGCTGTCTCTATTGCCATAACCGCGACACATGGGATACCCACGGCGGCAAAGACGTGACCGTTGAAGAATTGATAAAAGAAGCGACAGCCTATCGTCATTTTATGAACGCATCCGGTGGCGGGGTTACTGCATCGGGTGGTGAAGCCGTTCTTCAAGCTGAATTTGTACGTGACTGGTTCCGGGCCTGTCGTGCCGAAGGTATTCATACTTGCCTTGACACTAATGGATTTGTCCGCCGCTATGGTCCGGTTATTGATGAATTAATGGATGCCACAGATCTCGTTATGCTTGATTTGAAGCAACTTAATGATGAGATTCATCAGAAATTAGTCGGTGTCTCCAATCACCGTACCTTGGAGTTTGCCCGCTATCTGGCTAAACGTAACCAGAAAACTTGGATCCGTTACGTTGTGGTTCCAGGTTGGTCCGATGATAATAAATCCGCTCACAAGCTAGGTGAATTTACCAAGGATATGAAAAATATTGAAAAAATCGAGCTTCTGCCTTATCACGAACTGGGTAAACATAAATGGACAACTATGGGGGAAGAATATCAGTTGGAAGGTGTAAAACCGCCTGCAAAAGAGACAATGGAGAGAGTGAAAAACATTTTGGAAAGTTATGGTCATAAGGTTATCTATTAATTAAATTATTTAACTTTTATCTCTGAAATAAAGTCGCAATAACACCTTCAGAATATCAATGGCTTTTAATCATTGCATTATGTGGCAAGTTCCCCGGTACTAGAATTTTTAAGCTTTGATACCTTACAACAAAGGGGTTCACGAACTCTGTTCGGATGCCAAAATCAGTAATAAAAGGTCACATCAGGCACATGAACATTGAGGTTTTGACGAAACAGAACGAGTTATTTGTTTCCGCAAACAACTCACTTAATCGCGTTCCCCATGCTCTTATGGCCCCTATAAAGCTGCTTCCGTCTGATAGGTTTCAGCTTCGCCGGGCAAACGTAAAAATCCCTTGTATAACCATCATCCTGAATAAGAACAAAAATGCCGATCTTGAATATCGGCATTTTGCTATGAAAGAGGAGATTAATTTAATGCCTTAACGCTTCAACTTTATCCCGGCTCAGTCCGGTACTGGTGACAATAATGTCCAAACTCACACCATGCCGTAATAAGGCACGAGCCGTTTCCAGTTTACCTTCCTCTCGGCCTTCTTCTCGGCCTTCCTCTCGGCCTTGCTCAATACCTTGCTCAATGCCTTGCTTGATACCTTGCTCGCGCCCTTTTTGTTCAAGCTGTTCTGCAATAGTCATCAACATCGTTTCATGCTCCGGAGATTGTTCAATCAGTTGATGGACAAATTGTGAGAGATCCAACGTATGTCCATTCAGTAAAATATAGCGTAACACCACACTGCGCTGCTCGGTTGTATTATACCCTGCATTCAAGAGTTCCACCAATTGGAGGACCCATTCCTGCATATCCCGGCAGCGAATATGTTTTTGCACCAGCTCCATCAGGGCAACCCCTTTATGCGTCAGGATTTCTTCATCGCTGAGTACACTGACGTCCACCAACGGAAACGCCTGACGGTATAAGCGAGCCGCCTGTTCGGGGAGCGTGAAACAATCCAGCCACCGGTTTGAGTAAGGATACGGCCGAACCTCACCATGATAAAACAACAAAGGCGCTACTAAAGGGAGTTCAGTATGGCCTTTTTTCAGGTGAGCCTCCATGGCTGACATGGCATAATACATCAACCGCCAGGCCATCAATGGGTCAGGAGTGGACTGATGTTCAATCAGACAATAGATATAGCCTTGTCCCCGAGCCGTTTCAACCGAGTAAAGCACATCACTGTGCAGTTGACGTAAATTCTGGTCCACAAAACTGCCGGGTTCCAGTTTCAATGTGGCTAAATCACACAACGACTGGACCTCTCCGGGCAGATAAAGGGATAAAAACTCCCTGGCCGTTTCAGGCTGCGTTAAAAAATATTTGAATAATCCGTCATGGTGAGGCCGTTTTTCTTTCTTTGCCACAATCTGTTTCTCTGTCTTATTAGTTAGTCATTACCATTTATAGTATTTCTACCAAGTTACAAAAAACATTGTCTCAGATTTCCTCAGGCAAATCTTTACCGAATGCATTAATAGAAGAGCCTAAAGAATCAAATATCAGAAAAGGAAAAATGAGAAAAAATTATATTTACAACAACTATTCAATGAAAGCCATTTATTTAAATGAGTTTTTAACTTGTATTCGCATAATAATAATCCCGTTATCAAAACATTGATTATTTATATTTCTGTTAATCTTGGATTCACATAATAATTGCCACTCTCATTAGAAGAAAAATTTACAATGGATTTTGCTAAAACCCTACGTCTTAAAACACGCTAAAAAAGTATCCTTACAAGTGAAAACAAACCTTGACTTATAATTTTAATTGTATATTTTTAGTTCATAACACTATTTTAAGCTAAATTCCAAACAACAAGTTACTCATTATGGATGCTTTAGATGAATTTTACGAAAGAAATCCTTCCGCCAGAGGATACTTGGATAACAGTACCAATGAAGAAAGAAAACTCCTAAAAATTCAAATGGATAAACAAAATGAGTTGATGATGCTTATGAACAGAGTTGCCGATAAATATGTAAAATGGAGTCTGGCCAAAGACCATTTTATCGGTGAAGTCATGGCTTATTGCCAAGAAAACACATCAAAGATAAATACCGGGGAGATCTCAATCTCTGAAGCAATAGCTTTATTAGACGAAGAAATAAGATCGTTAGAAGAGCAAGATTCAATGCTTTCTCAAAAAAATGTCAGGCAAGCCATTGTTGTAAAGAAAAAGGTAAACAGTGAAAGTGCTAGAAGCAGGAATGATGAGACAGTTAATTTGATTGTCTCATGGATTGGATTTGTATCTGGCAGTATACAACTCATGGGTGGATTTCTTGCTATTGATACCGGTGTTGGAGCAGCACTTGGAGCACCATTGATGGCTCATGGTTTCAATAATATTGTTGAAAGTGGTTATTATATCCTTTATCGCGAAAGCTATACTGGGCCAGTTAAATTCGTCTATGAAGGGGTTGGAGAAAAAGCTTTTGGAATGGATAAACGCGATACTGATGTGGTATATACATCGGTTGATGTTGGTATGTCTATTAATGGATTATTCGGTTACAAACTTGAATCAGATAGTCAACGGTTATATCGGTATATAAATGCAGATCTGCTTGTTGGCTTAAAACGACAAGGTATAGAAATAATGAATTACAAAGAGATAGCTCTAGAAATCACTGGCAACGCTAATACCATTTATGGACAATATAGATCATATTGAGGAGAAATAAAATGGTTGACTATTTATACATTACTTTCTCTTTACTTGCACTTTATCCTCTATACATTGCTTTTAAGAAACTTTTAATTCCCTATGATGTTTACATTAACCTTTTAGCTGTATTACTTATGATGGCATCTGATCTTTTCCATCTACATGTTTTTCATACCGGATGCATTCCATTTTTTAGCGTGCCTACTTCATATGATGATTTTGTATTTTATAGTTCTATTGTACTAGCCATATTATGTAATATCACATTTATGATCGCACACAGCAGGCATTATAGGAAAAACAAGTGGTAATTTTGCCGGTAAAACAACACTATTTTACCGGCAAATAAATTAATAAACGCGATCATCCCAAATACTATAAGCACTTGTCCCTGCTATATGATGAGTCCACGTGATACTCTTATAACGTAAAGATATCGTTTCCTGCGGCTGTGCGCCAGCATGTGTTATCGAATGGGGGTGATAAACAGCTAAATCAACTATCGTCGCCTCAATTACCTTTATAGTGTAATACAACTCCTGAATCCCGGATTGATTCGTTCTATAAATATCAAACATACCGTCCAATACTTCATTTTCTGACATCGCTATTCCCAAAAGCGGTGACGATTTATCAACAGGTTTTTTAAATGTTATGGGATGGTGCTTGGCATGCTGATCCCAAGTTAAAGAATGATTGAGATTATATATGAATATTTGGTCTGTATGATCTAATTGGCCTTTATTTCCTATTGAATCTATCGATGAACAACCTGCCGATATCAGGCCCTGCTTACGGCCCTTTAAAGTTAAATAAATTAAGTCTAACATATGTGCTCCTTCTCAGGGTTAAAATGCCAACTACTAACTATTAGTAGTGTTTTCCATTCTACAGAAAAAAACACCCAACGGAATTAAAATTATTCCGATTATATGGGTTAGAAGTTAATTAAATTCAGCCGTCAGTTAACATTAAAACACTTTATTACAATTATTATCAATTTGATACAATTAAAAACACTTAGCAATACTTTGTAGGAAATTATTTATCTTTTCTGGTCGTGACTTATATTTAATGCTTGTTGGACAATAGAATTAATATAATATATTTACCTAATCTCTCAATCTGACTGCATCTTCCGAGATAAAGTCAAGAAGGCGATTTGAAATATCATGTATCAACACATTAATTGGAAAATTATATGGATAATCAAAACTTAAATTTTAACTCCAACGCTATGACTAATGACCATCAGGAAGTATTTATTCCTAATGGCCAGTCCCTCAGTAGCACAGAAGGTGTGAAATGGATTGGTCAAGCATGGCAACTTGTCAAGAACAAATGGGGCATGTGGATACTACTCTATATTATCTATTCTATATGTATATACCCGTTATCTTTCAAGTTGCCTCTTTGTTGGCTGCACTCACTCACCCCGGTCACATAGTTTGCTATGCTCCCGGGGATTCGCTCCTTTGCCGCCGCGATGCATCTTGAAATCCATTGGGTATAGCTGGTTTCATGCTTATTCCTTTTATTGGAATATTTGTCGGTTTTTTGAACCCAGTATTTATCGGCGGTATAATTGCCGTGTGCGAAAAACAGAAGACTAGCGGAGAATTCGAACTAGGGCTGTTATTCAACGGATTTCAGAAAAACTTTGCGTCACTGCTCGGCGTTGGTGCTTTAACGCTTGGCATTATACTCCCCGGTGTTATCGCAATGTTTATTGCCGGTGGTAGTGCCGTAATTCATATTCTACTATCCGCTCAACATGGTGAAATTTCAGCCGAAATGCTTCGAAATAGCCTGTCCTCATTACTTCTTGGTTTCTTTATTCTAATAATTTTCTCAATTGTGAATGCCGCATTGACCTGGTTTGCACCAGCGCTAATTGTTATCCATAATTTGAAATTTGGTGCCGCCATATCAATGAGCCTGGCAGCAGTGAAAAAAAATCTATTACCTGGTTTATTATTCTTTATCACCTCCGCGATCATTTTCATAATTTCGGTAATGACTTTTGGTTTAGGTTTTCTAATCTCTATACCAATATTTTTAGTTAGTTATTATTCCTCCTACCGTAGCATTTTTATCGGTAAGGAGAAATCATCCACATTTTAATCGACTAAAAAATACTTAGGTTGACAAGCCTCGCTATTTTAAACGAGGTTTGTTTTTTTATGATGGAAAAACTCCTGCCATTTTCCCGATTTAACCCATTTGATTGTTATTAGCAGCTACATTTTTACCGCAGAGCGTCAACCACTTAAGGATCGTTTAAAACGAGTAAAAAAATCCGAGGTTATACTGATACCTGATTATCACTTAAATTCAGCTCCCATAGGCGTATACTTAAAATAAGTCTGTGTGGAGGTAAATGAAAATGGCTAAAAATCAGATTCAATTCCAAAAAGGCATTTCTATTCATGAGTTTATTTCATTATATGGTCATGAAGAACAATGCCAGAAACAGGTGTTCGATATGCGCTGGCCTACGGGGTATCACTGCCCTCATTGTGGGCATGATAAGTATTGCCAGTTAAAATCTCGTCTCCTTTATCAGTGCAATCAATGCCATCATCAG